>BQJV01000049.1 GCA_021604885.1 Acidimicrobiales bacterium | reverse complement strand
CGAGATCGTGCCCGTGGCGGGTATCGGGCAGCTCGCTGACGTGGCCTCGGTACTCGCTGAAGGCTTCGGTGCCCCCGTGGAGATCGCTCAGTCCATCACACCGACCTCGATGCTCGACGACGACCGAATGGTCTGGCTCGTCGGGCTCGTCGAGGGACAGGCTGTGGCCTGCGGACAGCTGATCCAGACCGGCGACGTCGCCGGGGTGTACTCGATCGCGGTACGCGAGCAGTACCGCCGTCGCGGATTCGGCGAGGCGATCACGGGCGCCCTGCTGTCTGCCGGGCTCGACCGGGGATGCGACGTCGGCGTGTTGCAGTCCAGCCCGATGGGTCAACCGGTCTATGCACGGATGGGATTCGAGGTCGTGACCGACTATCACCTGTTCTCGCCGGCCTGACCCCGGGTGGTGCGGGGTGCCGCGCTAGCGGTCGCGGAGCCCCTTGCCCTCGAGGATGCGGGGCGCCAGCTTGTCGATGCGGCGCTCGCGCGTGGCTGACTGCTTCGCCGCGGAGATTTGGAGGTTGTACTCGCGTTGGCGGCCGGGCGTGAGTCCGTTGAACGCCTCTGCGAGGGCGTCGTCGCTCGCCAGTCGCTCCTGCAACTCGATCGCCAGCGCCTCGTCCGGCCGCGGCGGCAGCTCCGTGCCGGCTCGGGCGTGTTGGATCGCCTCCTCGACATAGGAACGGATCACGTCGGCAAGCGACTCGACGTCGTCGGTCGAGGTGAACTCCATGCGCTTCGGTCCGTGGGTATTCGGCCCCTGAGCACGCAGTACATCTTCCTTGTCCGCCAGCAGGACGCCCTGGAAGAACAACAGCGCGAGATGGTTCGAGAACTCCTGGAGCAGGACGATGTTCGTGTCGACGCCGTCGATGCAGTAGCAGGGCTTCCCCCACTTGATCGTCTCCTCGAGCCCACAGGACAACAGGATCGGGCGGATCGCGGTGATCTCCGCCGGCCACGTGTCGCTGTCGGCGATGTAGCTGTCGACGTCTGGATGGTCCTTCATGTGGTCCTCCGTATTGCATTCCCAGCGAGGAATATATAGTCTGCCTCCATGACCGGTGCGGACATCGTCCTCGAGGCAGTGGGGGAGCCGAATCGTCGGCGCCTCCTCGAATTGTTGCACCTGCACCAGGAGTCCACGGTGTCCGAACTCGTCGATGCCTCGGGTCTCAACCAACCGCAGGTGTCGAAGCACCTCAAGGTGCTGGCGACGGCGATGCTGGTCGCCGTTCGAGCGGACGGCCGCCATCGGCACTACCGACTCGACGGCACGGGGTTGCAGGTGGCGCACGACTGGTTCGCCTCGTTCGAGGACGTCTGGCAATCCCGCTTCGACACCCTGGACGAACTCGTGTCCACCCAACCGAATCCCATTCCTGCTGAGGAGCAACTCCCGTGAACGAATCCACTCCGCGAACCGATCTCTCGACCCTGGACGCCCGGCGGGGGTCGGCGCGCATCGAGCTGAGCGACGATGGCCTGTCGTACCAGTGCGTCCGGACGTTCGGCGCTCCACCGGACCGGGTCTTCCGAGCGTTCACCGACCCCGCGGACCTCCGGGTCTGGTTCCCGTCCGGCGCGCCCGCCGGCTCCGACCTCACCGTGTGTGAATCCGAACCTGTGGCCGGCGGCCGCTACCACTACGAGATGGTCATCCCCGAGCACGGACAGATGGCATGGCATGGCGTCTACACCGCCATCGATCGGCCGGAACGAATCGCGGCCGACGAGTGGTTCGTGATGGGCGATGTCGATCCGACGGGCCCGCCGACGGCGCAGACGCTGACATTCGAGCCGTTCGGCGACGGGTTCACGATGATGACCATGCAGGTCGACCTGCCGGACCCCGAAGACCCCGAGACGTTCATGGAGCAGTCCGCCGCCGGTCTCACGTCATCGCTGAACACGATGGACGAGTTGGTCTCGGCCTAGTTGCCCCTCACGACGCCTCGGCGTCGGGTAAGGGCGTTTCCGGCCGACAGCCTGTCGTCAGCATCTCGGCGCGCGCCCGCAGGGCCTCGGACCAGCCGGGAGAGACCACCGCGAACGTCTCGGATGCCACGGCGTCGAGTGCGAGAGCGGCGACGTCCGCGGGGTCGTCACCGACGTCGGACATCGCCGTTCGCACGAGGGTCGGACAGGTCACCGTCACGCTGATCGGTGAGTCCGCGAGGTGAATCGCGGCCTGTTCCGCAACCGCGAGCACCGCGTGCTTGGAGGCGGCGTAGGCGCCCCCGCCCGGCCAGGTGAGCGTGCCGGCGAGGGATGCCGTGATCAGGATCCCGTGCGACCGCTGGTCTTGGAGCAGCCGCGGCACGAAGGACCGCAGCCCGTTGACCACGCCGTGCAGGTTCACGCCCAGAACGCGGTCCCACTCGGCAGGCGCGGCCTCCCACGGCGGCCCCATCGAGGCACCGAGCACGCCGGCGTTGAGGCAAAGGAGATCCACGGGCCCGATGTCGTCGGCGAACCGTTCCATCGCTCCCGCGTCCGAGACGTCCAACGTCACCGAGCGATGGCCACCGATCGTGTCGGCGACGGCCTCGACGCCATCTCGATCGATGTCGGCCAGCGTCACGTCGTAGTCGTGTTCGCTGAGATGGGCCGCAAGCGCGCGACCGATCCCACTGGCGGCGCCGGTCACCGCAGCGGTACGTCTGGGGTTCGTCGTCATTCGGCGAACCTACCGGTGCCGACCCCCGGGCTTGACTTGAATTCGTATCCGATCGGCCGATTCTCTGAGCGTGAGTCCCCGGAAAGCGTCGTGACGATCGCGACCCTCGACGACGCCGGTGAGGCGCCCCGGCGTGCGTCCGGCCGACTGCATGCGGTCCATTGGATCGCCCTTGCCGCGTCGGTGACCGCCACGATCCTGGTTGCCCTGCTGGTGGATCGCCAGGTCGACGAACGCGAGGAGACCGCGTTCGAGGTCGAGGCCGAGCGGGTCGTGGAACTCGTCGTCGATCGCCTCCAGCAGTACGAGGTGGGGCTCTGGGCCGGCGTCGGCCTGATCGAATCGCGCGACGATGGCCAGGTCCTCCGGCGCGCTGACTGGGTGCGATTCGCGGAGAACCTGGATCTCGTCGGTCGGTACCCGGGAATCAACGGGATCGGTGTCATCTACCGGGTCGGTGACGAGGACGTCGACGAGTACGTCGAGACGTTCGCGCCCGACTATCCCGAACTCCAGAGCTTCGGCCCGAAGCCCGAGGTCGACACCGACCAACACTTCCCGATCACCTTCATCGAACCGTTCGTCGGCAATGAGGAGGCCGTCGGGCTCGACATGGCCTTCGAGGCGAACCGACTGGCCGGGGCGCAGGCGGCGTTCCGGTCCGGGACGGCGCAGATCAGCGGCCCGATCGTCCTCGTGCAGGACGACGCGCAGACGCCGGGCTTTCTCTTCTTCGCACCGTTCACCGGCGCCGACGGGACCGAGGACGGAGGTGGCCTCGTCTACGCGCCGTTCGTCGCCCGCCGGTTGATGGAGGGTGCGCTCAACGTGGACCAGCGCGACGTGGCAATCGCGATCGGCGACGGCGACACAATGCTCTACAGCGAGCACTCCGCCGACTTCGCCGGCCATGACCCGGATCCGCTGTTCACGACGACGTCCGAACTCGAGGTGTACGGCCGGACCTGGGAGTTCAGCGTCCACTCGAACCAGGCGTTCCGCACGAGGACGGCGGACAACGACGTGGCGATCGTGCTCATCGCGGGCGGGATCCTCAACGCACTGCTCCTCGGGGTGTTCATCAACAACGCCCGAGCCCGCAAACGCACCGTCGACTACGCGACCAAGGTCACCGTCGACCTTCGCGAGACGCTTCGAGCACTCAAGGAGACGAATCAGCGGCTCAGCCTCACGAACCAGGACCTCGAGCAGTTCGCCTACGTCGCCTCCCATGACCTGCAGACGCCGATCCGAACCGTGTCGAACTACGCCGCACTCCTCAACGAGGAACTCGAGGGCCAGATCAACGACGAGCAGCGCGGCTATCTCAACTCCCTCATCGCGTCGTCGGACCGCATGCGCGAGATGATCCGCTCGGTGCTTGACTACGCCATGTTGAATCGGGTCGAGGAGACCGACGTCGTCGACCTTGCCGAGATCGTCGGCGAGGTTCTCGCCGAGGTCGAGTCCGACGTCGCGGATCTCGGCGCACAGGTCCATGTCGGGCCGCTGCCCCGGGTCCAGGGGTCGCGCGACGGGCTGACGATCGTGTTCCGCAATCTCATCGTGAACGCGCTGAAGTATCGCCGCGAGGAGATCCCACCCGAGCTGTCGATCACGGCGACGTCGGCGGATGGCGAGGCGAGCGTCGCGGTCAGCGACAACGGTGTCGGCATCGACCCCGAACATCGCGCGAAGGTGTTCGAACTCTTCGTCCGCCTGAACCCCGTGAACAAGTACGACGGCACGGGCATCGGTCTGGCGATGTGCAAGCGGATCACCGAGTCGCTGGGCGGGCGAATCGATGTCGCCGGCAATGTCGCCGGGGGCACCACCTTCACGGTCGTGCTGTCTCATGCACCAGGCGCGAACCACGCGGAGGAGCCGGAGGTCAGCGCAGACCGTGTTCCTCGAGCAGTTCGGTGAACATCGGTTCGGTGAGCGGTTTCGTCGCGAAGTTGCTGACGAGTGGGCGGGTCGCTGCTCCCTGAACGTCTGCAGGTGCCTGCGACGACGTCAGCATCACGACGACGGCGCTCGTCCGGCGGCCCTCCTCGAGCTGGTCGAACTCGTCGAGGAAGTCCCATCCCGACTTCCCCGGCATGTTGATGTCGAGCAGGATGATGTCGGGGATAGGACCCTCACCGCGGAGGTGAGCGAGCGCCTCGTCGGCCGTGTGGGTCGTGATGACATCGGTCGTCGGCACGACCTTGCGGATCGTGCGCTCGTGAAAGAAGCAGTCGTCGGGGTCATCGTCGACGATCATGACCCGAAGCGACTCGTTCCCCGTGCTCATGCGGACGATGTTCGCACGCAGCGACTCGGCGGTAGCGGATCTGGACCTACGCTCGGCGAATGGCGAACAGCGAACCATGGGACGACCTGACCGAGGCGATCGAGTTCGCGGCGTCGTGCATCGTCGATGACCCGGACCCGCTGAACGACCGAGAGTTGGCGGACGGGCAGCAGTACGTCATGCGCATTCTCCGGACGGTGGCCGAGACGTCGCTCGTGACGCTCGACTTCGATCGACCGTCGTTCCTTCCGATGTTCGACTCGGTGCGCCATCTCGGCGCAGCCGGACCGGACATCGACTACGACGTGGCGATCCTGTCGCCCGGCGAGTCCTACCGGATCACCGGCCGGCGAGGTGACGCGGGCTATGTCGGCATCGTCGTCTACGGCGCGAGCGGAGCCGAAGGTGCCAGCTCGATCCTTGCCGCGGTCGACGTCGACGACTTCGCCGGACCCGATGGCACGTTCACGTTCGACGTCGACCAGCCGGCCGCCGCCCGGGTCATCGTCCGCCAGTACTTCCACGACCGATCGTCGGAGACGCGCGGCAGCTGGACGATCGAGCGACTCGGCGGTGTCGCACCCGCAACTGCGGGCGATGCGACCCGAGCGGATCCCGGCATCGTCGGCCATCAGATCGCCAACGGCGCGAGCACCCTGCGTTGGAACGCCCAACTCAATCGATTGTGGACGCCGGAACGACGAGCGCATGCGAACGAGTTCATCCGTCTCGCGGCAGAGGACATCGTCGCGGCGGTGCCGAACCCGGACGTCACCTATGCCTTCTCGTGGTGGCGTGTCGACGAGGGCGAGGCGCTCCTGATCGACGTGGAGCCGCCCAACACGCGCTACTGGGCCGTCCAGGTGTGCGATCGCTGGTTCCAGAGCTATCCCCAGCGCCGCACGAACCTCAACGACCGACAAGTCGCGTATCGAGACGACGGTTCGGTGCGCTGCGTGTTGGCCGATCGCGATCCCGGTGTGGACAACTGGCTCGACACCGGCGGCCATCACACGGGCGTCGTCTTCTTCCGTTGGCTCCACGCAGATCCACCCACACTGCCGACGTGCCGTATCGTCACGACCGACCAGATCGGATGAGGACGGTGTCATGAACGACGACGTGATCGAGGAGCCGCTCGAGCTCGAGGCGATGGGGCGACGAGTACCCGGGATCCTGTGGCGGCCCGTGAAGGCAGCGAAGCGAACGCCGCTCGTTCTCGCCGGACACGGCGGCGGGTTCGGTACCGCCGGCCACAAGCGCATGGAGTCGATCATCGAGCTCGCCACTCACCTCGCCGAGACACACGGCATCGCCACCGCGGCGATCGACCAGCCGGGGTGCGGCGATCGCGAGGGTGTCGAGGAGGAGCAGGCCCGCCGCCGAGCGATGTCGGTCGAAGAGGCCGTCGCATCACTGTGGACACGCGAGCTGGTCGAAGAACTGATCGACGACTGGAAGGCAACGCTCGATCATCTCCACGCGACGTACGGGCTGGGTGGTGACGGGGTCGGCTATTGGGGCCTGTCCGGCGGGACAACGTTCGGCCTCCCGCTCGTCGCGTCGGAGCAACGGATCACCGCGGCCGTGCTCGGCCTCAACGGCGACGTGCCGCTGATGCGTGCATTCGCGCCGGATGTGAGGTGCCCGGTGCTCTACATGATGAACCTCGACGACCGCTTCATGAGCCGCGAGTCCGGCCTGGCGTTGTTCGATGCACTCGCGACCAATGACAAGCATGTTCTCGCCTACCCCGGAGACCACGGCGCCAACCTGCACCTCGCACAGCCCGAATGGGGGCGGTTCTTCGCCGACCGGCTCGGCCCGTGACACCCGACCGAGCCCACTTGGTCGAAGCGATCGTCGAGCGCGCCACGCGCTACGTCACCGAGCCGCCCGACGGGGCGGATCCGGTCATCTCGCTCGCGTCGCCGGCCGAGCTCGTGGAGATCTTCGAGGGCAGCGTCGGCCTGGCGCTCACCGACAGCGCCCCCGCAGCAACGGACCCCGAGATCCTCGCTGCGGTGGACCAGGTCGTCGAGTACTCGATGCACACCAGCCACCCGCGGTTCGTGAACCAGAACTTCGCCGGACCCGATCCCATCGCGGTGGTCGGGGACTGGCTCGGCGCCGCCCTCAACACCACCGGCGCGACGTTCGAGGTCGCCCCGGTGTTCACGATGATGGAGACGGCGGTGCTGGCCAAACTCGGTCGGCTCGCGGGGTTCCTGGAAGACGCCGACGATCCGCTCCCGGCGTTGCCGCCCGGCTTGTTCTGTGCCGGCGGTTCCATGGGCACCCTCTTCGCGCTCCAGCTCGCCCGGCATCGACATCAACCCGACGTGACGAGCGCGGGCGCGAACGGCGACCGCCTCGCCGTCTTCGTCTCCGAGGCCGGGCACTACGCGGCCGGAAAGTCCGCCGCGTTGATGGGTCTCGGCACCGATGCGGTGGTCAAGGTCAGCAGCGATCACGACGGCGCCATGATCCTCTCGGAGCTCGAACGAGCGATCGATCGAGCCGAGACCGCTGGGATGGTGCCACTCGCCGTCATCGGCACGGCCGGCACCACCGTGACCGCGGCATTCGACGATCTCGAGGCCCTCGCAGGAGTTTGCGAGAGGCGAGAGCTCTGGCTGCACGTGGACGGGTGCTATGGCGGCTCGGCACTGTTCTCCGCGTCCCAGGCATGGCGGCTGCGGGGCGTCGAGCGTGCGGACTCCCTGGTGTGGAACCTCCACAAGATGATGGGCATGACCCAGCAGTGCACGGCACTGCTGGTCAGGGAACCCGACCGGCTCGCCGCCTGCTTCTCGGCCGGCGCCGACTACCTCTTCCAATCGGACAAGCTCCACGGCGAGTACGACGCCGGTGACCGCACGTTCCAGTGCGCGCGGCGCATCGACGTGCTCAAGCTGTGGCTCACCTGGAAGGCTCGCGGTGATGCGGGATTCGCCGCGCGCATCGAGCACGCGGTCGCGATGGCCGAACACACGCGGCGTCGGCTCGCCGGGAGCGGCGGCGCGTTCGTTCCGATGGTCAGCGGCGACTTCACCAATGTCGTGTTCGCGTGGGTGCCGCCGCATCTTCGCCCGCTGACGCTGGATGCCCCGGACGAGATCCCGAACCATGTCCGGCGCGAGCTGCACCAGCTGGCGCCGCGCATCAAGGCCCGGATGCAGGCCGACGGGTCCGGCATGATCGGGTACCAGCCGGTGCACGGCCTCAACACGTTCCGCATGATCTGCATGAGTCCGATGCTGCAGGCCGCGGATGTGGACGCGATCCTGGCGGCGATCGACGCGGCCGGAAGCGATCTCGTCGGCGCTTGACCGCGGCTGGCCCTCAGGCGGGGCGCTGAGCGAAGAGGTACGCCCGCGTCGTCCGGGCCTCGACCGACTCGGGGTAGGGCTCGCGCTGCATCGCCTCGACGACCTCGAGCCCGGCGGACTCGAGCCGCTCCCGGACCCGCTCGACGGCGAAGAAGTAGAACGTCAATCGCACCGGTGAGCCGAGGAACTCCTCGACCAGGCGAGTCTCCTCACCGACGTGGAAGCTGAGGAGCAGCCAGCCAGCCGGCCGGAGTACCCGCGCAATCTCACCGAACACGACCTCATGGTCGTGCTCCGGGATGTTCACGATCGAGTAGAAGGCCGCGACGCCGCCGAACGTCTTGTCGGGCACCTCCGAGAGGTCGGCCATGTCGCCGACCGCGAAGTCGATGTCGGGATGGCATCGGTTCGCCTGCCGCACCATCTCCGGCGAGAGGTCGATGCCGGCGACACGGTGGCCGGACGAATGGAGATACGCCGCGATCTGCCCGGGCCCGCATCCGAGATCACAGAGCGGCCCGATCGGGGAGGCGCGCTCCGCCAGCCGGTCGAGCATCCGACGGTCGAACGGCTTGGCCGAGAGTTCGTCGCCGAACTCGTCCGCATAGGCAGCGGCCACCTCGTCCCAACCGAAGGAGTCGTCCATCACCCGAGTCTCGCAGCCGCTCGTCGATCCGTCGTGGAGATTCCCCGCTCGACCGGTGCAGGTGCGTATCGTCGTCCGCGATGGAACACGAGGCCGGGATTCGGACACGGGACGAGGCGTGGAGCGGCGGGGAGAGTCGCCTTGCGCAGTCCGTGGCGCGTCCCCTCATCCGCTTCCTCGCCCAGTCGACGTCCTCCGGCGTCGTCCTGATCGTGGCGACGGTCGCCGCCCTGGTCTGGGCGAACAGCCCCTGGGATGCCTCCTACATCTCGTTCTGGGAGAGCGAGATCGACCTACGGCTCGGCGACTGGCAGCCGTTCGTCAGCCACGATCACCCGCTCACCGTTCGGGACTGGGTCAACGACGGCCTGATGGTGCTGTTCTTCTTCGTGGTGGGAATGCAGATCACCGCCGAACTCCTGGTCGGTGAGCTCCGGAATCCGCGCGCCGCGGCACTGCCGGCCGTGGCCGCGCTCGGCGGCATGGTCGCTCCCGCCCTCATCTACTTCGCCATCAACGCCGGCGAGGCCTCGGCGGACGGCTGGGGCGTCCCGATGGCGACCGACATCGCGTTCGCGGTCGGTGTCCTGGCCCTGCTCGGCGACCGCGTGCCCTCGTCGCTGAAGGTCTTCCTGCTGATGCTCGCGATCGTGGACGACATCGGCGCCATCCTCGTGATCGCCGTCTTCTACACCGACCAGCTCGCGACGGGTTGGCTGCTCTTGTCATTCGTCGGCCTCGGACTCATGGGCGCCCTGCGGAGCGCTCGGGTTTGGTACACGCCCGTCTACCTGGTCGTCGGCTTCGTGGTCTGGTTCGCGATGCTGCGGTCGGGCGTGCATGCCACGATCGCCGGTGTCGCGATCGGCCTCCTCACCCCGGTCCGTCCGCTGCTCGGCCATCGGCGTCTCGAGATCGTCGAGGACGTCCTCAGCGGCGACCGGGTCGAACCGGCCGAGATGCGCGACGCCTCCTGGAAGCTCCGCGAGTCCGTCAGTGTCGCAGGCCGTCTCACGGCGCTGCTCAGTCCGTGGACCGTCTTCATCGTGGTGCCGCTGTTCGCGATCGCGAACGCAGGGATCCCGCTGTCAGGATCCGTCCTGAGCGATGCGGCGTCGTCGCCGGCCACGATCGGCGTCGTCGCAGGGCTCGTCCTCGGAAAGCCGCTCGGCATCGGATTGGCGGCATGGATCGCCCGATCCACAGGACTGGCCTCCCTGCCCGCCGGCGTCACGATGCGCCACATCGTCGGGACGGGTTTCGTCGCCGGAATCGGCTTCACGGTCGCGTTGTTCATCTCCGGCCTGGCGTTCGATGACGCGAGAGTCGCCGACGAGGCCGTCATCGGCGTACTCGTGGCTTCGATCCTCTCGGCGGTGATCGGCGCGGCACTCCTGGGGCGAACACCACGGGCGGACGGGCCGACCTGACCGACGCGACGTTGTGCGACACTCGTTCCCGTGAGTTTCGACGTCGCCGGCGATGCGTACGACCGTTTCATGGGGCGCTATTCCGGCCCGCTCGCCTCGACCTTCGTCGACTTCGCCGGGCCGGAGGCCTCGGCAGACGTGCTCGACGTCGGCTGCGGCCCAGGCGCGCTGACCGCGGAGCTGGTGGCCCGGTTCGGTGCCGGGTCGGTTCGTGCCGTGGACCCTTCGCCCTCGTTCGTGCGCGTCATGCACGAGCGGTTTCCCGAGGTCGCGGTCGAGGAGGCGGGAGCCGCATCGCTCCCGTTCACGACCGGGCAATTCGACGCGGTCCTCTCACAGCTTGTCGTGCACTTCATGGCCGACCCGGTCGCCGGCATCGCGGAGATGAGCCGCGTGACGCGACCAGGCGGCGTGGTCAGCGCATGCGTGTGGGACCACGCCGAGGGTGGTGGTCCGCTCGAGACATTCTGGCAGGCGGCCCGGACACTCGACCCGGAGACGACGACCGAGGACCGCCTGCCGGGCACTCGACAGGGCGACCTCACGGAGATCTTCACGCAGGCCGGGCTCGAGCAGGTCGACGAGCGCCCCCTCACCGTGCGCGTTTCGCACCCGTCGTTCGAGGAGTGGTGGCAGCCCTACACGTTGGGGGTCGGGCCGGCCGGCGCCCATGTCGCCGCGCTCGATGACGGCGCGACGGAGGCCCTGCGCGCCGAGTGTCTGCAACGGCTCGGCGACGGACCGTTCGTGGTCGATGCCCGGGTCTGGGCCGCGCGGGGACGCAGCTAGGACCGCCTATGGAGTCCACGGTCCGGGATGCCGGCTTCCGATTCGTCGAGACCAACGGCATCCGCATGCGGGTTGCCGAGATGGGCGACGGCCCGTTGGTGATCCTCGCCCACGGATGGCCGGACGGCTGGCTCTCTTGGCGCCACCAGATGCGGGCGCTCGCCGCCGCCGGCTATCGGGCCGTCGCACCCCAGATGCGGGGGTACGGCGAGACCGACGCACCGGAGGAAGTCGGGTCCTACGACTCCGAACATCTTGCGGGCGACATCGCCGGGCTCGTCGGGTCGCTCGGGGAGACGTCGTGTCACCTCGTGGGCCACGACTGGGGGTCGATGGTCGCGGCGGCCACGGCCCAGTTCCACCCCGAAGCGCTCGCGAGCCTCACGCTCATGAGCGTGCCCCACACCCCACGGTCACCCGTGCCGCCGCTGTCGATCTTCGCGGAACTGTTCGGCGACGACTTCTTCTACATCAACTACCACAACGAGCCAGGAGGGCACGCCGAGGCGGAGTACGACGCCGACCCCGCGGGCCTGCTCCGTGGACTGTTCGCTTCGCCCGATCAGCCCCGAGCCGAGCCGACGGTCACCGACCCGAAACGCTCGGCCGGCGGGTGGATCCCCCGACTCGGCGTCCCGCACGAGCTCCCGTCGTGGCTGACCGAAGACGAGTTCGCCGAGATGGTCGACGCGTTCGAGCGCGCCGGCTTCCGGGGCGGCGTCAACTACTACCGGAACTTCGATCGGAACTGGGAGCACGCCGAGCCGTTCGCCGACACCAAGCTGCCGATGCCGGTCTCGTTCATCGCCGGCGCGCAGGACATGGTGGTCGGCGGCCAGTC
>BQJV01000048.1 GCA_021604885.1 Acidimicrobiales bacterium | reverse complement strand
GTCGATCGTGACCACATGGGCGTCGAAGTTGCCGACCGAGCCGCGCACCACCTGCGCCGTCACGGTGTCGAGATCGCCGATGTAGGGCAGGTCCGTCGCTGCAAGCAGGCGGCGTAGCGTCTCCGTGTCGGCCTCACCGCGGATGGCCGAGCCCTTCAAGGCCTCGATCTCGGCCAGCAGTGCCTCGTTCTCGGCTTCGAGGTCGCCGTAGTTGAACACCGAGTTCCAGGCGTCACCGATCGGCGAGAGGATCGTGGTGGCGAGCGAGGTGATCGGGTTCAGCACATCGCGCACGCCGCGTTGTGCGGACTCCGCGGGGCCGAATCCGTTGAGGTCGACCGTCAGCAGCGTGATCGCCGTGAGCGCGAGAAGGATCAGTCGATGCCGGGACCGCCCAGTCCGCTGGGCCTGTGCCATGCCCTGCTACGTGATGCTCAGAGCTCGCCGGAGCCGAAGACCACGCCACGCAGGGCCTCGAACTCCTCGAGGACCTGACCCGACCCGATGGCCACGGCGTAGAGCGGCTCGGGGGCGAGCTGGATGGGCATGCCGGTTTCATCGGCCAGACGCTGATCGATGCCCTGCAGGAGGGCGCCACCGCCGGCGAGGGTGATGCCGCGCTCCATGATGTCGGCGGCGAGCTCCGGCGGGGTCTTGTCGAGGGTCGACTTCACGGCGTCGCAGATCGCGGCGACGGGTTCCTCGAGCGCCTCGCGGATGTCTTCGGTGCCGACGACGATGGTGCGGGGAAGGCCGGTCACGAGGTCACGGCCGCGGATCTCGGCTCGCAGCTCCTTCGCGAGCGGTGCGGCCGAACCGAGCTGGACCTTGACCTCTTCGGCCGTGCGCTCGCCGAGGGCCAGGCTGTATTCCTTCTTGACGAACTGGACGATCGCGTCGTCGAGCTCGTCGCCGCCGACGCGGGCGGACTGGCTGGCGACCACGCCGCCCAGCGAGATCACGGCGACCTCGGTGGTGCCGCCGCCGATGTCGACGATCATGTTGCCCGTGGGCTCCTGCACCGGCAGGCCGGCACCGATCGCGGCGGCCATCGGCTCTTCGATGATGTAGGCCGGTTTCTGGGCGCCGGCGAACTCGGCGGCTTCCTGCACGGCGCGCTGCTCGACGCCGGTGATTCCCGACGGAACCGCGATGACCATGCGGGGCTTCGCCCACTTGCGCTGGTGCACCTTGTGGATGAAGTAGCGGAGCATCTTCTCGCAGATCTCGAAGTCCGCGATGACGCCGTCCTTGAGCGGCCGGATCGCCTGGATGTTGGATGGTGTGCGCCCGATCATCCGCTTGGCCTCGGCACCGACGGCGAGCGGCTTGCCGTCGTGGGTGTTGACCGCGACGACCGAGGGCTCGTCGAGGACGATGCCCTCACCCCGGACATAGACGAGGGTGTTGGCGGTGCCGAGATCGACAGCCATGTCCCGGCCGATCACCGCGCGGAATCCGCTTCCGAACGAGTTGAAGAATGCTTCTGCGGCCATGCTCAGGTGCCTCGAGACGGGGTCGGTGACAGCACGCGAACGAACACGACCCGTGGGGTGCGCTCCTCCGCTGCGGAGAGTGTAGGCGCGCCCTGTCACTGAATTGCAACAGAGCAGACGAACTGTGCCTGGAGAACTACTCTCCGTGACTCGTTCGCAGGCGGAGCGTCAGAAGCGGGGAAAGAAGATCCCGATCTCACGCGCTGCGGACTCGTCGGAATCGCTGCCGTGGATGAGGTTCTCGGTGAACTGGGTGCCGAGATCGCCGCGGATGGTGCCGGGGTCGGAATTCATCGGGTTCGTCGCGCCCATCATGGCGCGCACGCTGGCGACGGTCCCCTCCGGGCCCTCGATCACCGCGACGAACACCGGGCCGCGGCTCATGAACTCGACGAGCCCTTCGTAGAACGGCTTGCCGACGTGCTCCTCGTAGTGGCGAGCCAGCGTGTCGGTGTCGAGCGTCCGCAACTCGCCGGCCACGAGGGTCAGACCCTTGCGCTCGAAGCGCCCCAGAATCTCCCCGACCAGGCCGCGTTCGACGGCGTCGGGCTTGCAGATGACGAGAGTGCGATCCATGGCCGGGAGGCTACCGGGATCCGGCTCGCCCTCGGCCCGCCTGTCACCAGGCGTTGAGCGTGATGCTGTCGTTGTCCGGCGTCCAGGTCTCGCCCTCGTAGGTGACCCAGTCGATCGTCATCACCATCGGGAACTCGTCGGCGTCGCGGTTGCCCCAGACCGGGAACTTCCGACCATTGCCGTTGGTCGTGTAGGTCTTGGTCTTGGTCCGGCCCTCGGCGCTCGTGAAGGTCACCTGGAACTCCGCGCCGGCCATCGCATCGCCGTTCGGCAGGTCGAGGTCGACCCTCGTCTTCGCCTTCCAGCCGTTGTACGCCTCGAACGACTGATCCGTCAGGTTTGCCGTGACCGCATACTCCGGCACGGTCGTGGTCGTCGTCGTGGTCGTCGTGGTCGTGGTGGTGGTTGTCGTGCTCGTCGTCGTCGGCGGCAGCGTCGTGGTCGTGGTCGTCGTCGTCGTGGTCGTCGGCGCCTGCGTCGTGGTCGGGGCCTGGGTGGTGGTCGGCGCCTCGGTGGTCGTCGTGGTCGTCTCGCAGTCCACCTGACAGGCGGTCGTCGTCACGTCGAAGTAGCTCAGGTCGGTGCGGCCGATGTCGTCGGCCGACTCCGAGTAGTGGGCCTCCACCCGCTCGTCCATCATCTCGAAGGACGCGGTCGAGCCGACCAGCACGAGTCCGAGCACGAGTCCGTACTCGACGCCGGAGGCGCCTCGGTCATCGCGGCTCACGAGCCGCTTCAGAATCTGGTTGATACGTCCCACATCAGGGGGTTCGGCGTCCCCGGCGAGGCGCGATATGGGCCATTCGACCGATTTCGCCGGGTCGGACTGCCTGGCGGCGCTTCGGCGGTGGGCCGATCGACCCAGCGCCGCTGGTCCGTCCGGCCCAGATCCCGCTCACCTTGCTCGCAGCGTGTAGCTCTCCCGATCCGGTGTGAGTTCCTCGTCGTCGAAGGTGATGGACTCGACCCGCACCACGATCGGGAACTGGTCTACGGGCCGGTTGCCCCACGCAAGCGTCTTCTCACCGGTTCGTCCGAGGTTGAACTCCCACTCCTTGGTGTCACCGTCGGCCGTCGTCATGGTGACCACTGCTCGGGCACCCTTCAACGGGTCGCCGTGCTCATCCACGAACCCGACCCTGATCTTCGCCTTCCACCCGCGACGCATCTCGAACGAGAGGTCGTCGTACGTGACCTCGGCCTGGAAGTCCGGGGCCGCCGTGGTCGTGGTGGTCGGCGGCAGCGTCGTCGTGGTCGTGGTCGTCGGAGCGGCGGTCGTGGTCGGCGCCTCCGTCGTGGTGGTCGTCGTCTCGCAGTCGGCGCACGTCGTCGTCGTGACGTCGAAGTCCTCGAGGCTGGTCCGCCCGATGTCGTGGGCGGACTCCTCGTAGTGCTCGCCGACGTTGTCGTCCATCATCTCGAACGTCGTCGTGGAGCCGGCGAACATCAGGGTCAGCAGAAGTGCGTATTCGACGCCACTTGCACCGCGATCACCGCGGAACCGAGTGGAGAGACGACGTGCGAAGTTCATGCGGTGAGGATCGGCGCGTCGGGGGTCCGCGATTGATGGCGCATTCGGCGCCTCCGCGAAGGACCAAGGCCCTCACGGGTGAGCCGATCGCACCAGTCCTCCGGCGGTCACCACTCGTCGGCGAGTCGCAGGGCGGCGGCGACCACCGTGGCCGAGCCGGCGACGACGACGAGATCGTCCTCCGCCGCGAGTCCCATTGCGTGGTCGAGCGCTGCTTCAACGTCGACGACGACATCCGCTCGGGCACCGACGGTCTCGGCCGCGGCGCCCAATACGTCAGCAGCCACGCCGCGGGCGGTCGGCGCGGTGCAGGCCACGACGGCGTCGAACGACGCCGCATCGAGCGCTGTCAGCACCTGGACAGGATCACGCCCGTCCTGCATGCCGATGACCAGGAACCGACGTGACCCGCTGTCGAACTCCTCCCGCACCGCGGTGGCGAGGGCGGCGGCGCCGCCGACGTTGTGCGCCGCGTCGACGAGCACGGTCGGTGCCGTGCGGGCCACCTGGAGACGACCGGGCACCTCGATCGTGTCGAAGGCCTCGGTCACGATGTCCTCGCCGAGCGGAGCGTCGAAGAACTCCTCGACCGCGGCGATGGCGAGCGCCGCATTCGTACCCTGGTGCTCGCCGTGAAGGCGGACGAACACGTCCTCATGTGAGCCCCGCGGCGTCGCCACCTCGATCAGGCGGCCGCCGACGGCGAGTTCGTTGCGATGGACGCGAATCTCATCGCCGAGCGCCACCACCGCACCCGCCGATTCAGCGTCGACGAAGGAGCGGAGATCGGGCTCACCGATCACGACCGGGCGACCGGCCTCGACGATCCCGGCCTTCTCCGCGGCGACGTGAGCGCGCCAGCCCGCTCCCCCAGCCGTGTGGTCCTGGCTGACATTGGTGATCACGGCGACATCCGCCCGGACGACGTTCGTCGAGTCGAACCGGCCCAGCATGCCGACCTCCACGATCGCGACATCGACCGCCTCGTTGGCGAAGTGCAGCAGCGCCGCCGAGGTGACGGTGTCGAACCAGGTACGAGGCCCGAGCCCCTGCACCTCTTCGACTCGCACGACATCCGCGATGGCCAGGCCGAAGTCCTCGGCGGTGATGTCCTCACCGCCGACGCGGATGCGCTCGGTGACGTCGTGGAGGTGGGGGCTGGTGTATAGCCCGACCCGCAGCCCCATGACCGTGAGGATGCGTTCGATCATCCGGCTCGCGGAGCCCTTGCCGTTGGTGCCGGTGATGTGGATGACCGGATAGGCGGTCTGGGGGTCGCCGAGCGCGCCCATGAACGCCTGCATCGGCTCGAGCGAGAGCCCTTCGATCGCGCCGGCCCGCGGCACGACCTCGTAGTTGATCAGCGAATCGAGATGATCGAGCGCTTCGAGTTCGTCCACGGCAGAGAGTCTGCCGGGCCGGCGCTAACTCGCGGCGCGCTCGTCCTCGCTGGTGACCAGGGTGGGCTCGGTCTTGTCGATGATCGTGTCGCGGTCGACGATGACCTTGATCACTTCGTCACGACCCGGCAGGTCGTACATCACGTCGAGCAACGACTCCTCGAGGATCGCCCGAAGGCCACGGGCACCGGTGGCCCGCTTGATGGCCTCTTCGGCGATCGCGGCGAGCGCATCCTCGGTGAACTCCAACTCGACGTTCTCGAACTCGAAGATCTTCTGGTACTGCTTGACCAGGGCATTGCGGGGCTCGGTGAGGATCTCGACCAGCGCCTCCGAGTCCAGGTGACTCACCGCGCCGACGACGGGCAGGCGGCCGATGAACTCCGGGATCAGACCGAACCGGGTGAGGTCCTCCGGCAGGACCGCATCGAAGATCGCGCCGAGGTCCTTGTCCTCCGGACGACGGATGTCGGCACCGAAGCCGACGCCCTTCGCGCCGATGCGGTTCTCCACGATCTTCTCGATGCCGGCGAACGCACCGCCACAGATGAACAGCACGTTCGTGGTGTCGATCTGGATGAACTCCTGGTGCGGATGCTTGCGCCCGCCCTGGGGCGGCACTGCCGCGGTCGTGCCCTCGAGAATCTTCAGCAGCGCCTGCTGCACGCCCTCGCCGGAGACGTCACGGGTGATCGACGGGTTCTCGCTCTTGCGGGCGACCTTGTCGATCTCGTCGATGTAGATGATGCCGGTCTCGGCCTTCTTGACGTCGTAGTCCGCGGCCTGGATCAGCTTGAGCAGGATGTTCTCGACGTCCTCACCCACATAGCCGGCTTCGGTGAGCGCGGTGGCGTCGGCGATGGCGAACGGCACGTTCAGCATGCGCGCCAGGGTCTGCGCCATGAGGGTCTTGCCGCAGCCGGTCGGGCCGATCAGCAGGATGTTGCTCTTGGAGAGCTCGACCTCACCGTCGAGCGTGGTGCCGAGCTGCACCCGCTTGTAGTGGTTGTAGACGGCGACGGCCAGGATCCGCTTCGCGGTGTCCTGGCCGACGATGTAGTCGTTGAGGAACTGGTAGATCTCCCGCGGCGACGGAAGCTCCCCCAGGCTCACCTCGGAGGTCTCGGCGAGCTCCTCCTCGATGATCTCGTTGCACAGATCGATGCATTCGTCACAGATGTAGACGCCGGGACCGGCGATCAACTTCTTGACCTGCTTCTGGGACTTGCCACAGAAGGAGCACTTCAGAAGTTCTCCCCCTTCGCCGAACTTGGCCACGCTTCCCCTTCAGTCTGTGTCGATGTGTGCTTGCGTCGTACCGGTCGCTTCAGGACCTCAGCTGATGGCCGTGATCGGGCCGCTGTTGTCCACCACATTACGCGTATCGATGACCTCATCGATGATGCCGTACTCCATGGCCTCCTGCGCGGTCATTACGAAGTCGCGATCGGTGTCCTTGGAGATCTTCTCGACGGGCTGGCCGGTGTGGTAGGCGAGCACCTCTTCGAGCGACGTCTTCATGCGCTGGATCTCGGCAGCGATCAGCTCGATGTCGCTCGCCTGACCCTGGGCACCGGCGTAGGGCTGGTGGATCAGGATGCGGGCGTGGGGCAGCGCCAGACGCTTCCCCTTCGCACCGGCCGCGAGCAGCACGGCGGCGGCCGAGGCGGCCTGACCGAAGCAGATCGTGGTGATGTCGGGCTTGATGTAGGACATCGTGTCGTAGATGGCGAAGAGGGCGTTGATGTCGCCACCCGGCGAGTTGATGTAGAGGTTGATGTCCTTGTCGGGGTTCTCCGACTCGAGGTGCAGCAACTGGGCGCAGATCAGGTTGGCGATCGTGTCGTCGATCGGCGTGCCGATGAAGATGATGTTCTCCTTCAGCAACCGGCTGTAGAGATCGAACGCCCGCTCGCCACGGTTCGTCTGCTCGACGACGGTCGGCACCAGATAGTTCTGCGGTGCGACGTCCATGTTCGTGAAGATGCTCATTCCTCTTCTCCCTCGGCCTCGACTGCTGCTACTTCGTCGCCGTCGTCTTCTTCGTCGGCAGGATCTGCCGGGAACTCCAGTAGCTCCCGGTCGACAGGATCACCATTGTCGTCCACAAGCTCGACGTTGTCTGTGAGCCATTCGAGCGCATCACGTTTTCCCAGGTCAGCGCGTAGGGCGCTGAGCTGTCCGACCTCGGCGAGCCGTTCCCACAGCTCGTCGGCGTCCTGTCCGGACTGCTCGGCCATCTCGGCGACGGACGCACGGAGCGACTCGTCGTCGGGTACGAGGTTCTCGGATTCGGCGACGGTGCGAAGCGCCAGATCGACCTTCACGGCCTGCTCGGACGGCTCGCGGAATTCGGCGCGGAGCTGATCCGGGGTCTGGCCGACCTGCGCCAGGTACTGACCGGGGTCGATGCCCTGCTGCTGGAGGCGGCTGACCATGTCCTGGAGGCGGGCGTCGATCTCGTTGTCGATCATCGCCTCGGGGATCTCGGCGGTCACGAGTTCGGCGAGCGCCTCGGCGGTGTTCTGCTGGAGAGCCATGCGGGCCTGGGCGACCTTCATCGAGCTCATGCGCTCCACGAGGTCGGCGCGGAGCTCGTGGAGCGTCTCGAACTCGGAGGCCTCGGCGGCCCACTCGTCGTCGAGCTCGGGAAGCACGGCTTCCTTGACTTCCTGGACGGTGACCTTGAACTGGAGGGGCTCCTCCTCGTCCGGGTCGGGGTGCTCGGCGTCGAATTCGAGCTCGTCGCCGGCGGACGCGCCGCGGAGGTTCTCGTCGATCTCGGCGACAACCGCGCCGGTGCCGACCTCGTAGTCGTAGTCCGACGTGGTGAGGCCTGGGACGGCTTCGCCCCCGTGGGTGCCCTCGATGTCGATGGTGACATGGTCGCCGTCGTCCGCGGCCCGCTCGACGGTCTGGAACTCGGCGTACTGCTGACGCATGCGATCGATCTGCTCGTCGATCTCCTCGTCGCTCGGCGTGGGGCTCGGGATCTCGACACGGAGACCGTCGTAGCCACCGACCTCGACCACCGGCCGGATCTCGACGACGGCGTCGAACGTCACGGCGCCGTCCTCCTGACCGCCGGTGATGTCGATCTCGGGCGGGGCGATCACGTCGACGTCGTGGTCCACCACGGCGCGGGCGTAGTAGTCGGGCAGCGCCTCACGCAGCGCTTCCTCGCGGCCGACGGCCGAGCCGAACTGGGCCTCGAGCAGCCGGCGGGGTGCCTTGCCGGGCCGGAAGCCGGGCATGCGCACCTCCTTGGCGATGCGCTTGAAGGCGGCGTCGATCGCGGAGTCGAATTCGGCCTCGTCGACCTCGACCGAGAGCTTGACCTTGTTGTCGTCGAGCGTCTCGATCGTGCTGGAGATGTTGCTGGAACTCATCGCCGCAAAGCCTAACGGCGCGCTCTATCGCTTCGGTCGCCGCGACCGACCGGTTGGGCCGGAACCACTCCCCTACGATCGATGGCGGTGCGGCTCGGCCCGATCATTCTCCTCCTCGTATTGGTGACGACGACTTGCGCCGACGACTCGTCGGAAGCAGTGCCATCCTCCACGACGACCACGGTGTCTCCAGCGCCACCCACCTCAACCACCGCGCCGACGTCAACGACCTCCGGCAGTCCGACCGAGCCGACGGCGGAGGATCCCACCGAACCGCTCGGTCCGGGCGGGATCGGAGCCGTACGGGTCGGCGACACCGTGACCGAGCTGACCACCCGCGGGCTGGAGATCACGGTGGCCGACTGCGAGGTTCCCTACGTCCGGTTCGGGCAGGACGGCCTCATCGCGCTGCGTCTCGCGGCATCGGAGACGGATGTCGGCGAGACGGTCATCGGCATGTACGTGTGGATCGACGAGCGCAACGACGACATTCGGACCGCCGAAGGGATCGGCCGAGGCTCGACCCGAGCCGAGGTGCTGGCCACCTACGCGGACCGGGCCGTCGAACGAACCGTCGAGACCGAACTGGGCGGCGCTGATCTCCGCATCGACGTGGCCGACGAGGCGAGCGGGAATCTGATGGTCTTCTCCTTCGACGAGGACGACATGCTCGCGCTGATCCGGGTCGGCGAACCCAGCGCGATCGAATCGCCCTACCTCTGCGCCTGACTCACACTCACGCGTCCGTTCGTCAGCGGGACTGCATTCGCCGGGCGCTAGCCTGCGGGCACCCGCGGGTGTAGTTCAACGGCTAGAACCTCAGCCTTCCAAGCTGATGATGCGAGTTCGATTCTCGTCACCCGCTCACAGGCAGCACGATCCTCGGCACCGCAGTCACCACGGCGACGGTGTTCTGCACGCGGTTGAACGAGTCCGCCGACTCGGCGATCACGGTGTCGAAGTCGACCTCCGCGCCGGCCTCGGCCGAGAGCGCCGGCGTCCACGACCGAGACATGGTGTGTTGCTCGCCCGGCTCGAGCTCTGCGTCGCCGAGCCACAGGTAGCTGCTGTCGAGCGCCGACCCGCCGATCGACGCCCGAACCGCGAGGAACCGCAGGTCCGCGCGATCCTCGAGTGAAACCGGATGATCGGACACATTCGTCACCGTGAGCGTGACGGTCAGCGCCGTGCCGCTCTCGTAGCTGTCGGCGTCCAGCGACAGCGACCCGACCAGGTCTACGGCCCCGGCGAGTACGGCGGGCCCCGGAGCGGAGGTGCTGGTCGTCGTCGTCGTTTCAGTGATCGTCGTGGCGGCCGTGACGGTCGTCGAGGGGGCCGGGACCGTGGGGGCTGTCGACGCAGTGGTCACCACGGCGACGGTGGTGGACGTCGTCGGTGCTGCCGTCGTCACGACCGGCGGCGCCGTCGTGGTGGCGGGTGCCACCGTCGTTGTGACGGTCGTCGTCGGCGACGCAGCCGCGTCGGGTTCGCCGTCGTCCCCACACCCGCCGGCGAGCGCCAAGATCGCGACGAGGAACGCGAGCCACTTCATCGACGAACGCTAGCTCGCCCTGCGCCGGTCGCTCCGGCGGCGAGGATTCCGGGAGCGCCCGCTAACGATTCGTCGCGAAACGGACCCTGACGTGATGATGGGGCGCATGGGAGCCGCAAACGTGGAGGCGACCTACCGCCGGGAGCATCAACGGCTCTGGCGGGCGCTTGTCGCGTTCGCTGGGGATCCTGACGTCGCCAGCGACGCCGAGTCCGAAGCCTTCACTCAACTGATCGCGCGAGGCGATGCCGTGCACGATCAGCGGGCCTGGGTGTGGCGAAGCGCATTTCGTATCGCGAGCGGCCTGCTCGCCACGCGGGGAGCGACGACCACGATGGGTTCGGCTGACCTCGACCTGATCGACACGCCGCCGATCGTCGAACTCCTGTCGATGCTCGACGTGCTCACCGACCAGCAGCGGGCATGCGTGACGCTCCGCTACGTCGGACGGTTCACCGGCCCGGAGATCGCCGACCTCCTCGGCACGACCCCGGGCACCGTGCGGGTGCAGCTCCATCACGCCCACGACCGCCTCCGTCAGACCATGGAGTCGCCATGACCGACGACACTCCACTCGATCCCGATCTCGCGTCGCGCTTCGGCGCCCTTGATGATCTCGACCCGCCCGACACCTGGCCGCGCGTCGCGCCGTCCGGCCGCCGCTCGATCATGGTCCCGGCGGCCGCAGCGCTCCTGGCTCTCGTCGGCGGCGCGTGGATCTGGATGGCCGCCGCGAACGACGACGGCGCGGTGGACGTGCTCGACGTGCCCGGCGAGGAGGTCGACGTGGATGTGCCGGTCACCCCGGACCCACCCACCACGCCCGGCATCGTCGGGCCGACGTGTTCGACCATCGAGGATCCGCCCCTCGTGCTCGACGGCCCTCGTTCCGCGGACCCCGAGATCGCCGAACAGCAGGACCGTCGTGCGTCGTACGGCTTCGCGAGTGATGAAGCCACGGTGGAAGCCCTTCTTGCCGCCGATCCGCCCGTTGTCCCGGCCGAACTCGAGGCCGTGTACCAGGATCTGACCGAGGGGCTCGGGCTCGTCCTCACCGCCGACGAAGTGCAGGACATGTACGAACGTCAGGAGGGGCCGATCCGCGAGCAGTCGAGCGCCGCGATCCTGGCGTTCGCCGATGCGCATCCGGACACCTACGCCGGCCGCTGGATCGATCAGCGTGGCGGTGGCCTGTTCACACTCGCCGTGTCGGGCGACCGTGAGGCCCAATGGGCGGAACTCGAACCGCAGCTGCCGGAGGGGCACCGGGTCGTCATGGTCCCGGCCGCCCACAGCCTGGTCGAGCTCGCCGCGCTCCAGGCGGAGGTGGATGCGGTCCTCGCCGACTTCGGGTTCCTCGGATCCACCCGGGTCAACGCCGTGATCGGGCTCGTGGAAGTCGGCGTCGCTGACGCCACCGGCGTCGACGTCGCCGCGATGGAAGCAGCTCTCGCCGATCTGCCGGCCTGCCTCGACGGCGACGTGCAGTCGGTCGCCGCTCCATCGCCTGATCCGGCCGTCCCCTCCCCCTTCGTCGGCGTGCGTACGCATGCGTCCTACATCGCCACCGACGAGATGGGGACGCTGCACGTTGCGACCACGCAGGACGAAGCCGATGCGCTCTGGACCCAAGCCGAGGTCGACGGGCCCACGCCATCGGTCGACGAGGGGGCCCGCGTTGTCCTCCGTTTCACGACGCCCCACGGCGCGTGCCCCGACATCTTCGCCGGGCTCCGGCTCGTGGACGGCGCCCACGAGATCGAGATGACCGCGGCCGGATACCAGGGCTGCGACGCTGTCCTCATCCCGCTCACCTACATCGTCTCGGTCGACCGCGGTCCGCAGCTGCCGCTCGCTGCCGGCGATGTCACGATCCGGTTGCCGGAGCGCGACCCCTTCTACGACGCGGCAGAGGTGACCGTCACGCTCGACGCCGCCACCGCACCGGGGACGCCCGCCGATCCCACCGTGCCCGATGAGATGGACGTGGAGCCCCGGGCCGTCCTCGTCGCGCCGACCCCCGGCACCGCCGTCGCAGAGCTCCTCGACGACGGCACGCCGGTGTTCGTCGTCGCCCATCACGATGGCGCGGTCACCGTGGTCGATACCCGGGTGCCGGTCGCGGTTGACCGTGGCCAGTTCAACGAGGGTCTCGACGCCGTGCGCCGGCTGACCTCGTGGTGGGGCGGAGCGGGGCG
>BQJV01000047.1 GCA_021604885.1 Acidimicrobiales bacterium | reverse complement strand
CTTCGCCTCCGGCGCCAGCTGGCATGTGGAGGAACCCACTCGCGCCGCCGATTTCGCGTGGCCCGACATGGAGGCGCAGGGCTACACCGATCTCGGCGCGGCACTCGATCTCGTGGCGAGTCAGCTGGAGGTGCCGCCCATGGAGGCGCGGGCGCTTCCGCCCGCGATCGTCCTCATCTCCGACGGCATGCCGACGGACGACTGGGAGGATGCGCTCGAGCGGCTGCTGCGGCTGCCCTGGGGTGAGCGGTCGGTCCGCACCGCCGTCGCCATCGGCCGTGACGCCGCGCGCGATGTGCTGATGGAGTTCGTCTCCGACAAGGAGGTCGGTCCGGTGTCCGCCAACAATCCCGAGCAGCTCGTGCGGCTCATCCGCTGGGCATCGACACAGGTCGGCAAGGCCGCGTCGCTCACCGCCAACGAGGCTACGCAGCAGCGCAGTGGCCCCGTGCCCTTCGCGGAGGACGACGAGGCGGTCATCTGGTGACGGAGACACGCGAGGTTCTCCGTTGGTCGACCGCGTCGGCGTCCGTGCGCGGGTCGTCGCATCGCCGCAGCGAGACCGTCAACCAGGACGCCGTGCTGGTCCGAGAGCTGGACGACGCCGTCGTGGTTGCGGTGGCGGACGGCCACGGCAGCCGCACGCACATGCGCTCCGACGCCGGCTCGCGGCTCGCGGTCGAGGCCGCGTGCTCGCTCGGCGCGGAGCTCATCGACGACGGCCTCCTGAGGCGACCCGAGAGCGAGATCGTCACCATGCTCGAACACGACGCCGGCCCGGCGCTCGTCGAGCGGTGGCGTGCTGCGGTCCTCGACCATGTCGCCGACAATCCCTGGACCGCCGACGATCTGGCGATCTCGCCGGGCGCCCCGGGCGACCCGTTCCACGGTTATGGCACCACGATCATGGTCGCGTTGGCCGGCCGCGAGCGGGTCGCGGTGCTGCAGCTCGGCGACGGCGACGTCCTCGTCGGCCACCGGTCGGGCCGCGCCGCGCTGCCGGTGCCGGGTGACGATCGGCTGATCGGCAACCAGACCACGTCGCTGTGTCTCGAATCCGCGCCGGACGACTTCCGGGCCACCGCGATCGCACTCGACGGCGACCCCATCCGGTTCGTGTCGATCACGACGGACGGCTACGCGAATTCCTTCGCCTCCGAGAACTGGGGTGACGAGGTCGGTGCCGACATCCTCGAACACCTCGATCGTGACGGCCTTCCCTACGTCGCCGAGAGCCTCGAGGACTGGCTCGGCGAGTCCGCCGAGATCGGCGGCGACGACGTCACCATGGGTCTGCTCGTCGCCGACCTGGAGACGGTCGAGGTCGAGGATCTCGAACCACTCGACGGGCCTCAGCGTGATCTCGACGATCTGGACGATGTGACGACCGAGGTGAAGGGCCGGCGCCGGAGTCGGCGCCGACTCCTGCTCATCGTGCTTGCGGTGCTGGTCGTTCTCGGCGCGGGAGTCGGGGCGGCGATCGCTCTGTTCGTCCTGTGAGACACGCGGAAACGGGCCACCGCACCGAAGTGCAGCGGCCCGTGTTCCGGGGGGTCGAGCGGCCGTGCGGACGCTCTGGTCGGGGGCGGTCGGCGAGCTCGTGCTCAGCTGATCCCCAGCGGCACGTAGTGGTCGCAGGCGGCGGGGGAGGCGCCTTCGTAGCCCTCGCCGAAGGCCTGCATGCGCTGCTCCGAGGTGCCGTGGTGGTCGTGCGAGTCGAAGTAGCTGTCGCCCACCAGCCAGGCGGCGGTGAACCCTTCCTCGACATCGCCCGGATCCAGGATGCCTGCGGCCTCGGCGCCGGACGTCCAGACGCCGGCCAGACAGTCGGCGTGCTTCTCGAGCGTGGGCACGTCGTACATGCCGCCGACACCGAACTCGTTCTGGATCTGATGGCCGTACTCGTGGGCCATGATCATGGCGATTGCGAAGTCGCCGATGACGCCGTCGACGTACTGGCCGTCAGGACCGACCATCTCGCCGGAGTAGATCTCCCAGGCGGCCTGCTGCGAGACGACGATGCGGTCAGAGGCGGGGCAGTAGAAGAGGGCGCTGTCGTCGATGATCGACGGGTTGCCCTGGGCGTCGGTGCACGACGAGTAGGACCACTCGCCGGGGGCGGGGAAGTAGTAGTAGACCCACGGCTCGGCGAGGCCGTTGGCGGCGAAGACGTCGGTCCAGTAGACGTCGATCTCGTAGAGGACGTAGGTCATGAACTCCTCCATGGAGTACCACTCGTAGTCCGTGTACACGGTCGAGGTGCCGTCGTCCCACTGCTGGCGGGGCGAAAGCATCGGTGTGCTGTCGGCGGCCTGCGGGTCGGCGCTGCGCTCGACGGGCGTCACCGAGCGGGGAGTGCGGTCGTCGTCGGTCGAGACCGTGCGGTCCGGACCGTTCGAGGGGCTGGACGCGACCGAGTCGCCGGAGCGCTGCTCCGCCACGGCCCGGGTCCCGGCGTGGGGCTCGGTCGAGTTGGCGGTGCAGGCGCCGGCGAGCAGGGCGACCGTCGTCACGACGACGAGGGCGATCCGGCCTCGGATGGTACGCCGGCGGGGAGCCGGTGTGATCGGCATCTCGGCCAGCTGGACCGTGTCGCTCGAGTTGTCGGTGGTGGTGGTTTCGGTGGTCATGTCGATCTCCTGTGTGGTTGGTGTGAAGAGATCGAACGACAGGCCGCTTTGCGGCCACTGAAGGTTCGTTGAAGTGGCGGAAACGGGCGTTCTCCAGGTGCGGGTGCTCGGCCCGGTGACCGTCGAGATCGACGGTGTCGCGGTGTCGGTCGGCGGCGCCCGGCCGGCGCTGCTGCTCGCCCGGCTGGCGATGTCCGCGCCGGCGCCGGTGCGCGTCGAGCAACTGATCGAGGCGATCTGGGGCGATGACGCGTCGGAGAAGGCCGCCAACACGCTGCAGGTGCACGTGTCGAACGTGCGGCGAACCCTGAAGGCGGCCGGCGACGCGGCCCAACTGCTGCGCACGGTGCGCAACGGCTACGAGCTCGCGCTGACCGCTGAGCAGCTCGACATCCTGGCGTTCGAGGGGCACACCGCGACGGCCCGTCGAGCGGCTGCGGCCGGCGACCACGAGAGTGCCGCCGCAGCGTTCACCACCGCGCTCGCGATCCCCCGTGGCGATCCGCTGGCCGATCTTCTCGATCACGAATGGGCTGCCAACGAGGCGATCGTGGTGGCGGAACGCCTGGCCGGGGTCTGGCGCGAATGGGCCCAGGCCGAACTCGACGCCGGTCGCCACCTCGCGGTGCTCCCTTCGCTCGAACAGCGCCTCCGCGACGCGTCGCTGGACGAGGGCGTCGCCGGCCTACTCGTCCTGGCCCTCTACCGGGCCGGGCGCCAGACCGACGCGCTGCGGGTGGTGTCGGACATGCGCCGTCGGCTCGGCGAGGAGATCGGTGTCGACCCGGGGCCGGAGCTCGCGGACCTCGAATCACGGATCCTCGCCCACGACGAACGCCTGCTCGGCGCGGTGGGAGCGATCGACCTGCCGGCTTCGACGCATCTGGTCGATGACCGTGACCGGGGGTTCCTGGTCATCGCGGGGCGGCGCCATGTGCTGGCGCGCGGGTTGATGACCATCGGTCGCCGCGACGATCAGGACATCACGATCGACGACGGCGATGTGAGCCGTGAACATGCGGTGATCGAACGCACCACGACGGGCTTTCGGATCGTGGATCGCGGCTCCACCAACGGCATCTGGGTGAACGGCGTGCAGGTCGATGACGCCGAATTGGTCGACGGTGATGAGTTGCTGATCGGATCCACCGTGGCCGTGTTCCGCTCCGGCTGAGTTTGGACATGGGGTCAGACACCTGTCCGAACTCGCCGAGATGAGACGCCGGGGTCAGAGTCCCGTCCCATCTCCCGGACGACGGATGCGGTGCGAGCCACGCCATCCGGCACTCCTCACCAGTCCCGGAGCATCACACTCTCCCCGCTCACGCGGTCGATCACCCGGCGCTGGCCGAGTGGGTCGGTCAGCACGTGCGACTCAGCGAAGAACACGTCCCCGAGCGTGCAGAACTTCGTGTCGGTCCGCCGATGACTCACCAGTTCCACCATGACCGCGTCGGTGATCTCGATGACGCGGAGGTCGTGGCCAGTCCAGTAACTCTGGTCGCCGACGATGGCGTGGACGGTGAGCTGCCGCCCTTCCGCCGCCATCTCGTAGTAGCTGCTGGCTCCTACGAGCGCGACGCCTTCCTCCGGGTATCGGGGGAGCATCCGGCGAACACGACAGCGACCGCGAGGACGGGGGCGACCATGTGACAGCGGCAGTCCATTCCACCCCATCGGCGAGACCGCCCGTCGAGATGAGACGGGACTCTGACCCCGCCGTCTCACCTTGCCGGCGCCCGTGGCTACTGCTTGCTGAGCTCGGCTCGCATCTCGGCTTCCATCGCCTCGGTGCTTCCCCGTTCGAGCAGCTGGATGTCGATGCGCGTGACGCGGGCGCCGTAGGGAAAGCGTCCCTCGTACTCGCGGCTCACCGGCGAACTCCCCCCGCGCCCGAGCGAGGCGCCGACGGACGACATCATGCCCGCGACCCACGGGATCTCACCGATGCCCACGGGCTCACCGTCGATGGACAGCCGAGCGATGCCCTTGCGCCCGGATGCCCGGAGGAACTGGACCTCGAACGAGGCGGCGTCGTCCGGAACCGGGACATCGGATCGCACGATCGTGTGGTCGTCGAACGCGTTGTAGTCGAACACGAGGTGTCCGTCCTTCACGAAGAGGGCGACGCCCGAGTTCTCGGTGCCGGTGGAGTAGAGGACGCCGTCGGCGACACCCTCGACGGCCGCGGTCATCGTCCACGAGCGTCCACCGAGCGTCGCCCCTGCCTGCCCCGGCAGATCCGACATCGGCGGACGGTAGACGTAGTGCATGTCGGCCGGATGGGGTGACCGCTCGCGGTAGCGGTTGCCGAACAGCTCGATCATCCGCTCGTCGAGGGGGAGGACGCCTTCGTTCTCAGCCTCCTGCCACCATCGGTCGATCATCTCCTGGAGCTTCTCCGGCATCGCCTCGGCGAGGTCGTTGCACTCCGACGGGTCCTCGGCGAGGTGGTAGAGCTCCCAGGTGTCCTCATCGAAGGGCACACCGCTGGTGTGGCGGGTGACGGCCTTCCAGCCGTCGTGCCAGAGGCCACGATGGCCGGCCATCTCGTAGTACTGGATCTCCTTCGTGGTGGCCGCGTCGGCATCGGTGAGCGTGTAGGTCATCGGCACGCCGCTGACCGGCATCTGCGCGAGGCCGCGGCGCTCGGCCGGTGCCGCGATACCGAGCATGTCGTAGATCGTGGCGGCGACGTCGTTGACGTGGTGGAACTGGCGGCGGATGCCCCCGGCGTCGGTGACCTTGTCGGGGTAGTGGACGATGAACGGCACATGGACGCCGCCCTCGTGGGTGTTCTGCTTGTACCACTTGAACGGGGTGTTGCCGACCTGGGCCCAGCCCCAGGGGTAGTTGGTGTGCGAGTGGGGTCCGCCGATGTCGTCGAGGTGCTCGATCGCCTCGTCGGGCGTCTCGAGGATGCCGTTGAAGAACTTCATCTCGTGGAGCACGCCGAACGGGCCGCCCTCCTGGGAGGCGCCGTTGTCACCGAGCACGACGATCATCGTGTTGTCGAGCTCGCCGATCTCGCGTAGGTCCTCGACGAGCCGGTCGATCTGATGGTCGGTGTGTTCGAGGAAGGCGGCGAACGCCTCCTGCAGGCGACAGGCGAGGGCTCGGGTGTTGTCGTCCATGTCGTCCCACGCCTCGACACCAGGGTTGCGGGGCGCGAGCTGTGTCGTCGGTTCCGTGATCCCGAGCTCGATCTGGCGCTCGAACCATCGTTGGCGGACGACGTCCCAGCCCTCGTCGTACTTCCCGCGGTACTTCCGGAGATACTCCTCGGGGGCCTGGTGCGGCGCGTGGGTCGCGCCGAAGGCGCAATAGAGCAGGAACGGTCGGTCGGGGCGCACGGACTTGGAGTCGTGGACGAACTCGATCGCCCGGTCGATCATGTCCTCGCTGACGTGGTAGCCGTCCGTGCCGCCCGACGACTCGGGTGCCTCGATGTGGTGGTTGTCGTAGGTGAGGGTCGGGTTGAACTGGTCGGTCTCGCCCTCGAGGAAGCCGTAGAAACGGTCGAACCCGCGCTGCAACGGCCACTGGTCGAACGGGCCGGCGGCCGAACACTGCTCCATCGGCGCGAGGTGCCACTTGCCGACGGCGAAGGTCGCGTAGCCCTCGTCGTGCAGGACCTCGGCGACGGTGGCGGCGTGGTTCGAGATGTGGCCGGTCATGTGGGGGAAGCCGGTGTTGAAGTTCGAGACCGCGCGCATGCCGACCGTGTGGTGGTTGCGTCCCGTGAGCAGGGCGGCGCGTGTCGGCGAGCAGAGGGGCGTGACGTGGAAGTTCGTGTAGCGCAGGCCGTTGGCCGCCAGCGCGTCGACCGCGGGGGTGTCGATGTCGGAGCCGTAGCAGCCGAACTGGGAGAAGCCGAGATCGTCGAGGAGCACGATGACGATGTTCGGCGCGTCGTCGCCGGGATGGGGCGGCTCGACGAAATGCGGCTCCGATTCGGCGATCGTGCGCCCGATTGTGCCCTTCCAGTTCTCGTTGATCTGCATTGCTGATCCTCCGCTCGGCGGCGGAGATCCGCACGCTTCGTCGACCGTCCCCCGACCGCCACGACGGTCGTCTTGGCACACTAGATCCGACAAACTATTGTCGGCAAGACTGACAGAACTTGCCCGGGACGCGCCCGGACAACCCGACCCACGCTGGAGGCCCTCCCGTGAAACTCTCGATGACGCTCAACTACTCGGGCGACCCGCGTGCTGCGGCCGAGGATGCCGCTGATCTCGAGCGGGCCGGCGTCGATGTCGGCTGGGTCGCGGAGCTCTACAGCTTCGATGCGGTGTCGATCCTCGGCTATCTCGCGGCGAAGACGGAGACGATGGAACTCGGTTCCGCGATCCTGCCGATCTACTCCCGAACGCCGACGCTCACCGCCATGACCGCGGCCGGCCTCGACGCCGTGTCCGACGGTCGGTTCATCCTCGGCATCGGTGCCTCCGGTCCGCAGGTGATCGAGGGCTGGCACGGTCTGCCCTACGACAAGCCGATCGGGCGACAGAAGGAGATCATCGAGATCTGCCGCAAGGTGTGGGCCCGGGAGGTCGTCACCCACGACGGCCCGTCGTACCAACTCCCGCTGCCGGAGGACCAGGGCACCGGCCTCGGCAAGCCGCTCAAGCTGATCAACCATCCCAAGCGCGCCGACATCCCGATCTACATCGCGTCGCTCGGTCCGAAGAATGTCGAGGTCACCGCGGAGATGGCCGACGGCTGGATTCCCGTCTTCTTCCATCCGGACAAGGCCAACGACGTGTGGGGCGATGCGCTCGCCAAGGGCGCCGCCAACCGCGATCCGTCGCTGCCGCCGATGAGCATCGTCGCCGGTGGCACGGTCGCCATCTGTGACGAGGATCAGGCGAAGAAGATCCGCGACGGCGGTCGGTTCATGACGGCCCTCTACGTCGGTGGCATGGGGGCCAAGGGCAAGAACTTCTACAACAACATCTTCCGCAAGTACGGCTACGAGGAAGAGGCCGAGAAGATTCAGGACCTCTACCTGGACGGCAAGAAGGAAGAGGCCATGGCCGCTGTTCCTCAGGACTTCCTCGACGCGACCGCGATGGTCGGCGACGAGGGCTACGTCCGTGAGCGCATCGAGGCCTATCAGGCCGCCGGCGTGACCCACCTGTCGATCCAGCCCGCGGGCGCCGATCGACTCGGTCTGATCGAGAAGGTGAAGGGCTGGATCAGCTGATGGGTGTGCTGCGGACGGCGGCGAAGACGTTCCTCGCGAAGCCCGATTCATCCGTCTACGAGGCGCTGCCGCGGCCCACGGATCCCGGTGACTACGAGCTGCCCGAGCTCGACGGCTCCGGCGTACCCGTCTGCGAGATCCCGCTCGACGGCACGAAGGACGACGCGTCGCCCGAGGTGTGGGCGCCCCGCACGCTCACGGCGTCACGCGAGCCGTTGGCGCTGGGGTTTCCCGATCTGCGCGGCGTGTGGGAGGTCTACGAGGGTCGCATGACGGGCAGCGTCCACCGCATCGAGCAGGCCGGTGATCGCATCACCATCACCGTGGGCGGGCTCGTCCACGACATGGTCTGCGACGGCACCCTCGAGAACGGCGTCGACGACATCGGCGGGTTCTCCGGCTCGCGCATCCGCGTCGCTGCCACGATGGAGGACGGCGTGCACAAGCTGCGTCCCGGCGGCAAGCGGATCGTCGCCGTCACCCGCCGTCTCAGTGACGACGGCACCGAACTGCTCTGGCGTTACGGCCCCGGGAGGAACCGCTGCCGCCGCCTCACCGAGATCCCCCTCGACCACGCCCCCACCAAAGCCGCCCTCGAAGCCCTCTCCCCCTGACCGCAACATCTGGTGTCTGACACCTGCAACATCTCTCACCTCGGAGTGCGGTCGAGAATGGACAGGTGTCTGACCCCCTGTCCGACCTGCGTCAGCGGCCCCGCTGCGCGGCGACGTAGGGGCCGAGGTTCTCCAGGGCGTTCGCGAGGTTCTTCTGCACGCCCTTGCGTCCGAGCTTCAGGAGGGGCGCCACGAGCATCTTGGCGTCGATTCCCATCGTGTAGGTGACCCGCGAGCGGTCGTCGCCGAGATCCTCGATCGTGACGAGCTCGTTCATCGAGTTCAGTCCGCCGATCGTGGCGGACAGGATCGTGAAGCCCCAACGCTCGTTCGGCTCCCAGACGTTGAACTCCTCGTCGATCGCCACCCGCTTGTTGATGTGGACCCGTCGTTTCGAGCCGACGCCGTCCGACTCGTCGCCGAACCGCTCGATGCGGTCGATGTTCGTGAACCACTTCGGCCAGTTCTCGTGATCCGCGAGCGCCGTGAACACCTCCGCCGGCGAGGCATAGAGGTCGCGGGTTTCGCTCGCGATGAACGGCGCCTCGTGAATCCACTCCGGCGGCTGCGGCTTGAGAGTTCCCATACGGCATGGTTGCACGGCGTCTACCGTCCGGGCCATGCGAGTGGACGATCCGGCGGACCTCGTGCCGATTTTCGAGCGGGACCGCGAGGTGCACGCCTACGGGCTCGCCGACCTCGAGTCGCCGTACTGGGAGCGCAGTGAGTGGCACCGACGGGGCGACGCGACCGTCGGCATCGTGGATCTCGGGGACGGAGTGACGACGGTCTACGCGGTGTCGGCGGCGGATCCGGAGGGCTCGCTCGCGCTCACGCTCGACCTGCTGCCGCGCATCCCGCCGGGGACGATGATCACCGGTCCGATCGGGCTGGCCGCCGCAGTCGGCGCGCTGCTGTCGATCGACGATCTCGGCGTCCATGTGAAGTGCGCGCGCCGCAGTGCGGGCGATGTTCCGGACGCGAGCGCACTGATCCCACTCTCGCGGGACGACTATCCCCAGCTCGCCGCGCTGCATGCGACTGCGCCCGGTGACGCCTTCGTTCTCGAGGCGATGCTCGAGGACGACACGTTCGTCGGTCTTCCCGATCCGGACGACCCTGGTCGGCTCATTGCCGCCGCCGGCACGCATGTGCTGAGCGAGCGATTCCGCATTGCCGCCATCGGCGCCGTGCTGGTCGGCCCGGCGTACCGGGGCCGTGGCCTCGGCGCGGTGGTGACCGCCGGCGTGATCGGACGCCTCGTCGGCCGTGTCGACACGATCGCCCTCAACGTCGAGGCAGGCAACACCCCGGCCCGGCGAACCTATGAACGCCTCGGGTTCGTCGACGTCCTCGACTACGAGGAGATCATCGTGAAGCCAAAGGTGAAGCGGGGGTCAGACCCCAGTTGAAGCGGTGAGGTTGGCGGCGGCGAAGTTCCAGTTGAGGAGGTGCTCGATGAAGGTGTCGACGTAGGCGGGGCGGGCGTTCTGGTAATCGAGGTAGTAGGCGTGCTCCCACACGTCGATGGTCAGCAACGCGGTCTGGCCGTGGGCGAGCGGGGTGTCGGCGTCGTCGGTCTTCACGATCGCGAGGCCGTCGCCGTCACGCACCAGCCAGGTCCAGCCGGACCCGAAGTTGCCCGTCGCGTCGTCCTTGAACTGCTGCTTGAAGTCGTCGACCGAGCCGAAGCTCGCCTCGATCGCGGCGGCCAGCTCGCCGCTCGGGTCGCCGCCACCCTCGGGTGACATCGAGTTCCAGTAGAACGTGTGGTTCCACACCTGGGCGGCGTTGTTGAATAGCCCGCCCGGCTCGGCCGTGCGCACGATGTCCTCGAGCGAGGCGTCGGCAAGGTCCGTGCCCTCGATGAGCCCGTTGAGGTTCTTCACATAGGACGCGTGGTGCTTGCCGTAGTGAAACGAGATCGTGCGCTCGCTGATGTGGGGGTCGAGCGCGTCGTCGGCGTAGGGCAGCGGGGGAAGTTCGATGGGCATTCAGCAAGAATATCCTGTCGTATTTCAGACGCCTACCCGGCGGCGATGGCTCGCCGCGCCTCTACTCAGCGGCGATGGCTCGCCGCCATGCCCGCAGGGTGTCGGTCACGATCTCCGGCGACAGCAGCGATGGCGCCTGGATGACCAGCATCGAGTCCTGCTCCAGATCGGTCGCCCACAGCGTCAGGCCGTCACCGCTGCCGAGCTGCCACAGGCGCACACCGGCGGCCGGTGCGTACGAGTCGACGGCCGCAGCGATGTCCCAGCGCTCGCGCGCCGATGCGAGGTACGCATCGCCGACGTCGGAACCGGAGGACGCGATCAGCCACAGCTCGCCCACTTCCAGACCGTCGTCGCGGGTGACGGTGCGCGCGGCGAACGGCTGCGTCGTCTCCAGCATCTCGACGTCGAGCGAACCGTCGAACGTCAGGATCTCCGGCGGATCGAGGGGAGCGATCTCCAACGAGGCTGGGAAGAACAGCAGCAACTCGTCGACCCGATCGATGTCCGCCCCGTAGTCGATGTCCTCGTCGAGGAACTCACCGGTGACGAAGTCGATCGGTGGCAGCGTCTCCCACGGCGACAGTCCCTCGGAGACCTCCCGGGGCGCGCCCGGCGTGACGAGATCGTTCGGCCGTGTCACCGCATCGGCCGCGGGCGGCGCGTCCGGGGCCTTCGGTTCGGGGTCGGCGATGTCGACCGCGTTCGGGTCGGGCGGCGGGAGCTCCGTCGCCGTCACCTCGGCCTCCGGCCGGGTGAGGATGAACGCCACGACACCGGCGATCGCGAGGGCGACCACCACCGTGGTCGCCACCTTGCGGATCTCGCCGTTCTCGAGCGTCGTCCACCACTTCTCCCGTTCACGGACGATCGGGGCGGCGACCTCTTCGAACGCGCTCCGGCCACAGATCGTGCAGATCGTCGACTGCACCAGCGCCTTGCAGTGCGGACACGTCTTGTGCGCCTCGATACTCACCCACTCCAATCGGCCGCACGCGCGGCGACGTGAGTGGGTGGCTCAGCCCGTCAGCTCGGCGAGCAGATCCAGGGAGCTCACCACGCCGACCACCTGGCCGGCGATGTCGACGACCACCAGATGATGAACCAAGTTCGTCTGCATGATCGCCGCCGCGGTCGCCGCGTCCTCGTCCACGCCGACGGTCAGTGCCCGCGGCGTCATCGCGTTGCGGATCGCCTCGACCGGGGAGTACTCCTCGACGAGATCCCACGAACTCACGACGCCGATCGGCGCGCCATCGCGGACCACGGGAAGGCAGTGCACACCTGCCTCGAGCATGGCATCGCGGGCCAGCCCGATCTCGTCGTCGGCCCCGACGGTGATCGGGGTCGCGGTCATCAGGTCGGCGATCGTGCTCATGGTGTCCTTCCGGTCCGGCCGGTTGAGGTCCGGCACGGACGAGATACCGACACCGTGGCTGAGGGAAGGCCGACGCTGGAGGGTCGAAGGTCCCGTTGTGCAGAGACCCGTCAGGCGACGCGGCGGTCCAGCAGGAAGTCGACGAGCATGCGGGCGACGGCCGGACCGTCGGCGGGATGGTCGTCGAGACGAGCCAGCGCGGTGGCCGCGGTGGCCTCGCCGATCAAGTCGATTCGACTCCTGATGATGAAGGCCTCGAGATCGGTGCCGTACTCGGGGTGATCCTGGATGCAGAGCACATGGTCGCCTATGCGAAAGGCCGGGATCGCGGCGGTCTCGCCGGTGCCGATCAACTCGGCTTCGTCGGGCAGGGTGGTCACGACGTCGCGGTGCATCGCGTTGATCGCAAGCGTCGTGCCGGCGAACCACTCGGTCGCGTCGAAGGTCAGCGTCTGCGGTCCGACCTTCCATTCGCCCGCCGG
>BQJV01000046.1 GCA_021604885.1 Acidimicrobiales bacterium | reverse complement strand
CGATTGTCGGCTCGCTGCGCAGCTTCGTCTCGTCCACCTACGGCGGCGCGTTCGCCGGGACCGAGGTCGCCGAGGAGATCGCCGGCTACGGCGCATCCGTCTCCCTGGTCGTCAACAACACCTGGCAGATCCCGTTCGAGTCCGAACAGATGGTGGACGGCAACCAGATCACCGTCACGGTCGACGACACGGCCATACGGGCCTCGTACACGGCCGGATCCACCACGTCGGGTGTCGCACTCGCGCCCTTCGCCGACAAGGGGGACAGCAGCCTGCCCGGGCTCGGCTTCCTCCAGAGCGACACCGGACGGCTGCTCGGCGTGTTCTTCGGCGCCATCGCCGCCGGCCTCGGTGCCTACGCCGTCGTGATGCTCACGCAGAAGGACGAGTCGGCGCTGAACAGCGTGCTTCAGGCGTACGACGATCCCCTCAGCCAGGCCGCGATCGAGGACGACGGCGAGTCAGCCATGTCCAGGAACGCCCTGCTCAAGCGGGCCGTCGAGATCACCGAGGGCATGGCCGAACGACGCGGCATGCTCGCCCGTCTCGAGCAGACACTCGAGCAGGCGGACCTCCCGCTGCGGGCGGGTGAAGCACTCACCGCCGGTGCCGGCATCGCTGCCGCCTTCTTCGTGCTCGGCCTGATCCTGACCGGCTCGTGGCCGGGCATGCTCGTGCTCGGCATCCTCGGCGTGCTCGTGCCGGGCTTCCTGGTCCGCATGAAGGCATCGCGACGCCAGAAGGCGTTCATGTCGCAGCTGCCGGACACCCTCCAGCTGCTGTCCTCGACGCTCAAGGCCGGCTACTCGTTCATGCAGGGCGTGGAAGCCGTGTCGCAGGAAGTCGAGGACCCGATGGGTGGCGAGCTCCGCCGCATCGTGACCGAGGCCCAGCTGGGTCGTCCGCTCGAGGAGGCCATGGATGCCTCGGCCGAGCGTATGGACTCACCGGACTTCGCCTGGGCCGTCATGGCCGTGAAGATCCAGCGAGAGGTCGGCGGCAACCTGTCCGAGCTCCTGCTGACCGTCGCGGAGACCATGACCGAACGCGAACGTCTCCGTCGAGACGTCGCCACCCTGACGGCCGAAGGAAAGATGAGTGCCATTGTTCTCGGCGCTCTCCCGATCCTGCTCGGTCTCGCCATGTGGGGCATCAACCCCACGTATATCAACACCCTCTTCACCGACGGCTTCGGCAAGGTGCTGCTGGGTATGTCCATCGTTGCGGCTCTGGCCGGCTTCGCATGGATGAAGAAGATCATCAACATCGACATCTGAGGGCATCGTGTTCGATCTGTCACCCCAAATCGCAACGGCCCTGTTCGGCGGCGGCATCGCCCTCGCCATCTGGGTCATCGCTTCACAGGCGCATGAGAAGTCGGTCGTTCGCGACTCGCTTCGGGCGCTCGAGGACTATGAGGTCGAGTCGGTCCGCGACCAGGAGCTCCTGAACCCGCTCGCCCAGCGTGCGCTGCTCCCGGTACTCGGCGCCTTGACCTCACTCGGTCGTCGGCTGACCCCGGTCGGCTACATCGACGGCGTCCGGCACAAGTTCGTCCTCTCGGGACGCCCACAGGCGGACGTCGTGGATCGCTTCCTGGCGATGCGCGTGGTCACCGTGGTGATGGTGCCCGTGGCGTTCTACGTCCTCTACATCTGGAACCCGATCGGCCTCGGTGGCACGACGCAGCTCGGCGTGACCGCGCTGGCGTGTCTGCTGCTGATCGTCGGCCCCGATGCGCAGCTCAACCGCGCGGTCGAGGATCGCCAGAAGCACATCCTTCGAGGACTGCCGGACATCATCGATCTCCTCGTGATCTCGGTGGAGGCCGGTCTCGGCTTCGAGCAGGCGCTCCAGCGCACGATCATCAGCGTTCCCGGCTCCCTGAGCGACGAGTTCGCTCGGATGCTCGGCGAAGTCAGGGCCGGTTCGACCCGGGCCGAGGCGATGCGGGCCATGGACGCCCGTATCGAGGTCTCGGAGATCCGCAGCTTCGTGCTGGCGATCCTCCAGGCCGACACGTTCGGTGTCTCGATCGGACGTGTGCTTCGCGGGCAGGCCGAGGAGATGCGCATCAAGCGTCGTCAGCTCGCCCAGGAGAAGGCGCAGAAGGCGCCCGTCAAGATGCTGATCCCGATGGTGTTCTGCATCTTCCCGGCGCTGTTCACGATCGTGTTGGGTCCGGCCGTGATCCGGATCATGAACAACTTCTGACGATTCCGTCGAGTCGATCATGACCACCACCGAGCCGACGCAGGAGTCGCCGGCTCCCCGGTTCCCCCTGGACCTGGGCGTGCTCTTCGGATTCGCCATGGCCCTCGTGGGCATGGGGTTCGGGGCGACCCGCATCTCGGACAACAGCTTCCTGACCCACCTGGCGACGGGACGCGAGATGTTCGACGGCGGGTCGCTGCGCATCGTCCGCGAGGACGTCTTCACGTGGACCTCCGGCGGCGACAGCGTCGTCGTGCAGTCGTGGCTCGCCTCGCTCGTCTACGGCCTCGTTGACGAGCTCGCGGGCTTCCACGGACTCCGTCTGCTGACTGCCGTGCTGGCGGCCGCCCTGGCTGCGATGGCCTGGCGTCTCACCACGGCGCAGCCGAGTGTCGTCACCCGGCTCGCGATCATGGTGCCGTTGCTGGCCATCGGTTTCATCAACTGGACCGAACGACCGCTCCTGATCGCGTTCGTGCTCTTCGGCGCGACCATGCTCGTCGTTGAAGGCGACGGTCGGCCTCGCTGGCTCGCCCTCAGCGGCGCGGTATGGATCAACGTGCACGGCAGCTGGCCGCTCGGCGTCGTCTATCTCGTCACCCGGGCCTTCGGTGGGTTCGCCGATCGCGAGGACTGGCGACTCGAGCGGGAGAGTGCGCTCGCCCTCGGCGTGGGCATGGTCGTCGGCGGCGTCGTGAATCCATACGGGCCGGCGATGTTGTTCTTCCCGCTGGAGTTGCTCGGCCGCCAGGAAGTGCTCTCCCACGTCGTGGAATGGCAGTCGCCCGAGTTCGACCGGCTCTGGACGCGGGCGTTCCTCGTCATGGTCGTCGGCGTCGTGGTCGCCTTGATGCGTCGGCCGCGGTGGCGCGACGCCATACCGGCGCTCGTCTTCCTCGCCGCGGCTCTCGTCGGCCGACGCAACATCGCCCTTGCGTCACTCGTCATGCTGCCCGTCCTGGCCCGCGGGCTCCCGGCGATCGGCCGCCTGACCTCGGCATACACCACCGACGCGGTGCGCCGGGCGGTGCCGATCTTTGCGGTCCTGCTCCTGGCGGTGCCGCTCCTGGCGATGGAGCGGCCCCATGTGGACGTCTCCCGTTTCCCGGAGGACGCAGTCACCGCGATGGAGGACGAACTCGGGCTCGTCCCCGGGGAGACCCGGATCATCCACCAGGACTTCGTGGGCAACTATCTGGGTGCGCGCTACGGCGACGCCGGCGCGGCGTGGATCGACGACCGCTTCGAACTGCACGACCCGTCGCTGGTGGAGGACTACATCTCCCTGCTGGACGGCGACCCGGCGTGGTCGACGGTCCTGGACCGCTACGAGGCCGAGGCGATCCTCTGGCCGTCGGACGGTGTGCTCGTCGAGCTGGCGACCGCCGTCGGCGAATGGACGACGGTCTGGACCGATGACGACTGGACGGTGCTCTGCAACCCGGACCGGACGATCTGTTGAGCCTCGGGTCACAACTCCTTGCTCGGAAGGTCCCGCTGCCGATGGGAACACCACCACAGGTGTGGACCGACTTCTCGGGGTGAGACGTGGACATCATGAGTGATCTCAAGACGCCGAACGAGGCGTCTCCGGCCGATGCAGAGCGCCTGCGTCAGCCGTCGAGTCACCGGGCCAACTCCTGGCTGCGTCCACTCGCCCGCATCGGTCGCGCCAGCGACGGCTACGAAGGTGCCACGCCCGGCCCGAGCATGGTCGACCGCGTCGACCGGGTCGCCAGCTTCGCTCCCGCCATCCTCGCGATCCGTTGGGGCATGACGGCCGTGTCGCTGGCCCTGTCCGCGACCGCTTTCGTCAACTCGGACTGGGAGGTCGTGCTGTGGTGCATGGGCCTCGTGAGCTACACCGTGATCCGCACGATCACGCCCCTTCGCTACAACGGCGATGTCCGCTCCCTCATCCAGGTCTTCTTCGAGATCGCGCTGCACGTCGCCGCCGTCGCGTCGACGGACTACTGGGAGTCCCCGTTCGTCTTCTCGCTGATGACCGCGATCATCGTGGCTGGCTTCGCTCGCGGCTTCGGGTTCGGCCTGCGGATCGCCATCGGCGCGGCCCTCGCGCTTGCGCTCGGCGACGCTGCTCGGCCCGGCTACGAGCTCCAGGATCTCCGGGTCTCGCTCCAGTGGTCCGCCGTCCTGCTCCTCGTCGGCGTCGTTGCCGGCTACGCACGACGCATCAGCGGTGAGGCCGACCTCCAGCACTCGCTCGCGTTGGACCGGCTCGACCGGCTGTCGGACGCGAACGCCCTGCTCTTCTCGCTGCATCGCGTCGCCCAGACCCTGCCGGCGTCGCTCGACCTCGGTGACGTGCTCGACACGACCGTCGCCCGACTGCGTGGACTCGTCGACTTCGATGCCGTGGCGATCCTGGTCTTCGACGACACCGACGCCAGTTGGCAGGTCATCCGGCGCGAAGGTGCGGCCCTGCCGAGCCGCCTCGGCCCGACCGAACTGCCGCGGCCGCTGATGGACGCGATGTCGTCCAACCGGATGATCGAAGAGCCCGACCTGACGCAGCCGCGTGGCCCCGGCATCTCACCGATGTCGTCGTCCGGCATCTACACCGTCCTTCCGGCCCGTGGGTCCATCATCGGACTGCTCGCCGTCGAGTCCCGCCAGCCGAACGCGTTCGGTCGACGGGACATCGAGCTGCTCAACGGCTTCGTCGAGCCGGTCGCCCTCGCGATCGACAACGCCCGGTGGTTCGCCCGCCTGCGGACGGTCGGCGCGGACGAGGAACGCACCCGCATCGCTCGCGATCTCCACGACAACATCGGTCAGTCGCTCGCCTACCTGGCGTTCGAGCTCGACCGTCTCGTCAGCAAGAACGCGAAGGAAGAGGACCTCGGGGGCTCGCTCGAACAGCTTCGCAGCGACCTGCGCGGCGTCATCGGCGAGGTGCGGGACACGCTCTACGACCTCCGCACCGACGTCTCCGATCAGCTCGAGATCGGCGAGGTGCTCGAGCAGTTCGGCGCCCGGGTGATGGAACGCACCGACCTCGAGATCCGCGTCTACGCCGACCGCAGCGGTCCGCGTCTGCCGTTGCTCCAGGAGCGGGAGATGTGGCGCATTGCGCAGGAGGCGATCGTGAACGTCGAGCGCCATGCCGAGGCCAGCGGTGTCGCCATCCGGTGGCGCTGTGACGGCGAGGCCGCCGCGCTCGAGATCGCCGACGACGGCAAGGGTTTCCCCGTCGGGAAAGCCGGCCGGATCGACTCCTACGGGATCATGGGCATGCGCGAGCGGGCCTCGTCGATCGGGGCCACGCTCGAGCTCCACACCGAGGAAGGACGCGGCACCGTGGTGCGCTGCTTCCTCGCTGCCGATCGCAACGCCGGGCAGCGTCCGTGATGCGGCTCGACCATGCCGCGTCCGGATTGCCTAATGAAGTGGGCCGGTCGACCGATGGATTCTCGGGCCGGAGAGGGCCCGTTGACACATGGCGACCACCCTGGTCGCCGACGTATCGAGGAAATCAGGCACGATGACCATTCGATTGATGCTCGCTGATGACCACCGGATGCTCCGGGAGGGACTCAGCCGTTCGATGTCCGAGCATGGCTTTGACGTTGTCGGGGAGGCCCGAGATGGCGTGGAAGCCGTCAACATGGCGTACTCGCTGACGCCGGACGTCGTCCTGATGGACGTGTCCATGCCGGAGATGGACGGTGTAGAGGCCTGCCGCCAGGTCCGCATGGCCGTTCCCGGCACCAAGGTCGTCATGCTGACGATGCACGCCGACCAGGACGTCCTCGCCAATGCCATTCGTGCCGGTGCCTGCGGCTATCTCGTCAAGGACTGCTCGACCGAGGAGATCGCGGACGCCGTCCGCATGGCCTCCAACGGCGACACCGCCCTCTCACCCCAACTCGCCGCCTCCATGCTCGACGAAGTCCGCAAGCTCGATCAGGCCCCGACCCGTGAGGACCGTGTGGTCACGAAGCGGGAAGAGGAAGTCCTCCAGCTCATCGCCGACGGCTGCTCCACGTCGGAGGTCGCCGAACAGATGTACATCAGCCAGAAGACGGTGAAGAACCACCTGGCCTCGATCTACCAGAAGCTCGACGCCCGGGATCGCACGCAGGCCGTGCTCCAGGCTGTGCGCATGGGCATCGTCTCCCTGGAGTAGCGCCTCGAGCAGGAGCTCTCCCTCCTCTCCACGAACGTGTCGCGGGACCGCCCTTCGGGGCGGTTTCGCCGTTTTCGGGTCCTGGGTCGTTCGGCACGGGTCGTGGGACGCGAGTCCTGCGCGTTGGGTCGAATGGGCCATCGAGGCCGTATGCCCCAGTGACGAAACTGAGGGTGACGAGTGACCGACCAGTTCGAGCGGGAGTCCACCCTCATGAACCGACACAGCCCCCAGGAATCCGGCGCTGAGCGCGGTGCGTCGATGGTGGAGTACGTCCTGATGATCTCGCTGATCCTGCTGGTGGCGCTCGCGGGCGTCTCCGCCTTCGGCGAGACCCTCACCGGCAATGTCAACGACTCGGCGAGTCGAGTGGTGTCCGCCCAGGGGGGCAACTTCAGCCCCTGAGCGACTACCGTCCCGGCCGTGATCGAGATCGGACTGACGGGCGGGATCGGAAGCGGCAAGTCGACGGTGGCCGATGCGCTCGTCGAGCGGGGCGCAGTGCTCATCGACGCGGACCGCATCGTCCGCGAGCTCCAGGAGCCTGGTCAGCCCGTCTTCGACGCGATGGTCGAGCGATGGGGGAAGAAGATCGTCGCGAAGGACGGCACGCTCGACCGCGCCAAGGTCGCCGACATCGCCTTCAGCGACGAGGACGAGCTCAAGGCGCTCAACGACATCGTCCATCCGGCAGTCGGGAAGGCGATGGTGGAGCGACGCAAGGCGGTCGAGGGCACCGACGCGGTGGTCATCCTCGACATCCCGCTGCTGGTACGGGCCGATGGGCAGTCCATCGCCGACCAGTACTCGAACCTCGGTGGCATCATCGTGGTCGACATCGACCCTGCTCTCGCGGTGAAGCGGCTGGTGAAGTATCGGGGGTTCAGTCGAGCCGACGCCCGGGCCCGCATCGCCAATCAGGCGAGCCGCGAAGCCCGCCGGGCGGTGGCCGACCGTGTGATCGACAACTCGGGCACGCTCGAGGACCTCGAGCCGCAGATCCGCTTCGTCTGGTCCTGGATCATGACGCTCCCGCACCCCGCCTAGGTGAAGCGGGGGTCAGACCCCCGCTACAAATCACTCGCAGATGTCGAAGGCTCGGTAGCCGACATAGTCCATGGGGGCGTCGACGTTGTCGGCCCGGGCCCGGTAGTCGCCTTCGCCGGCGTGGCTGACGAACACGAGCGGGAACTCGGGGGCGATCTGGGTGGTCCCTCCGACGGCGTCGGCGACGACCCCGATGGTCTGGTTCCAGGCCACACCGTCGTCCATCACGATGTCGTCCGGCGTCGGGCCCTCGGGATCGAAGAACCCGGCTGCACCGCGCTGGTATCCCCAGCCGGCCAGGACCTCGCCGTCGTCGTCACGGAAGAACCGGATCCGCAGGTTGCCCCACGAGATGCGACGTTCGTCGTCCTCGGTGCCACCGTCGAGCGGGCAGCCGACGTTCCACCCCGTGTCGCCGTCGGGCGCGCCATAGATCGTGGTCATGGCGTCGATCACGGTGTCGGCCGCGGTGCCGAGCGGCAGCCCCAGGATCTCGCCGTTCGTGGCGTTGGCCACCGGCGGCGGGGGAGGGGGCTCCGTCGTCGTGGTCGTCGTGGTGGTGCTGGTGGTCGTGGTGCTCGTGGTCGTCGACGTGGTGGTCGTCGACTCCGAGGTCGTCGGAGCCTCCGTGGTGGTGGTCGTGGTCGTCGTGGTGGTGGTCGTGTCGTCGCCCGCCTCGGTGTCGTCCCCGTCGTCGTCGCCGAAGGACGCGAACAGCAGGCCGAGCAGGATGCCGATCAACAACACGACGATCGCCAGCAGGATCTGTTCACGACGTGACATCTGCGCAGCCTGTCACACCCTCTCGGTAGGTTGTCGGGATGGCACCGGTGACCGTTCCCTCTGACCGCATCCCGCTCAAGGTCGTCTCCGACTTCACCCCGGCGGGCGACCAGCCGGCCGCCATCGAGGCACTCGCCGCCGGGATCGACGACGGCGAGCGCTTCCAGACGCTGCTCGGCATCACCGGCTCCGGCAAGAGCGCCACGATCGCATGGACGATCGAGAAGGTGCAGCGGCCGACACTCGTCCTGGCCCCCAACAAGTCCCTCGCGGCGCAGCTCGCCAACGAGCTGAAGGAGTTCTTCCCCGACAACCGGGTCGAGTACTTCGTGTCGTACTACGACTACTACCAGCCCGAGGCCTACATGCCCTCGAGCGACACTTACATCGAGAAGGACTCGTCGGTGAACGACGAGATCGATCGCCTGCGGCACTCGGCCACCTCCTCGCTGCTCACGCGCCGCGACACGATCGTCGTGGCCTCCGTGTCCTGCATCTACGGCCTCGGTTCACCGGAGGAGTACGAGACCCAGCTGCTCGTGGTCCACAAGGGCGAGGAGCACGACCAGCGGTCGATCCTGCGCCGCCTGGTCGACCTGCAGTACGAACGCAACGACATGAACCTCGTCCGCGGCAAGTTCCGCGTCCGGGGCGACACGATCGAGATCCATCCGGCGTATGACGAGACCGCCGTGCGCATCGAGCTGTTCGGCGACGAGGTCGAGCAGATCACCGTGGTCGATCCGCTCACGGGTGAACGCATCGAGACGCTGGACGATCTGGTGATCTTCCCGGCGACGCACTACGCGACCAGCGAGGAGCGGATGCAGGCGGCGGTCAAGCGGATCGAGGTCGAGCTCGCCGATCAGCTCCAGCAGTTCGAGAAGGAGGGCAAGCTGCTCGAGGCGCAGCGCCTCCGGATGCGCACCGAGTACGACCTCGAGATGATGCAGGAGCTCGGCTACTGCAACGGCATCGAGAACTACTCGGGTCCGATCGACGGTCGCAGCCCGGGCGAGGCGCCCTACACACTGCTCGACTACTTCCCGGAGGACTGGCTCATGGTCATCGACGAGAGCCATGTCGCCGTCCCCCAGCTCCACGGCCAGTACGAGGGCGACCGCAGCCGCAAGTCCACCCTCATCGAACACGGGTTCCGCCTCCCGTCCGCGGCCGACAATCGTCCGCTGCGGTTCGAGGAGGTCATGGAGCGACTGAACCAGGTCGTGTTCCTGTCGGCCACGCCCGGTGCCTATGAGTTGGAGCGATCGAGTCAGGTTGTCGAGCAGATCGTCCGACCGACGGGTCTCATCGACCCGGAAGTGATCGTCAAGCCCACGAAGGGCCAGATCGACGACCTTCAGGAGCTGATCCAGGGCCGCGTCGACAAGAACGAGCGGGTGCTGGTCACCACCCTCACCAAGAAGATGGCGGAGGACCTCACCGACTACCTGCTCGAGCTCGGCGTGCGGGTCCGCTACCTCCACAGCGAGGTCGACACCATCCAGCGGATCGAGATCCTGCGGGATCTGCGGCTCGGGGAGTTCGATGTGCTCGTCGGCATCAACCTCCTCCGTGAGGGCCTCGACCTCCCCGAGGTGTCCCTCGTCGCGATCCTCGATGCGGACAAGGAGGGCTTTCTCCGCAGCGAGACCTCACTCATCCAGATGATCGGCCGCGCCGCTCGTAACGTCGCCGGCCAGGTGGTCATGTACGCCGACCAGATGACGGACTCGATGCAGCGAGCGATCTCGGAGACGATGCGCCGCCGTGGGGTGCAGGAGCGCTACAACGAGGAGCACGGCATCGATCCGACCTCGATCCGCAAGGAGATCACCGACATCCTGTCGATGATCCGGCCGGCGGAGGATCGAGCACCGGTCCCGGAGGCACTGAGCGAACTCGGCGCCAAACGACGGGCAACCGAGGACCTCAGCGACCTGCCCGAGGACGAGCTCGAGCGACTGATCCGCACGCTCGAGCAGGAGATGCGCGACGCCGCCGTCGACCTTCGCTTCGAATACGCGGCGCGTCTGCGCGACGAGATCAAGGACCTGAAGCGCGAACTGCGCGAGATGCGCTGACCGCCTCCACTGGGGTCGATCGCGGCCGATAGGGGGGCGTGGCGACCACGACGAGACCCGCGCCGGCCCCCGCGCTCGAAGAGACCCATTGGTACGAACGCCCGTACCTCGCGGCGCTCGTCCTCGCGGCGCTGCTCATCAGCCTCCTTCTCCTCACGCATCCGATGGGTTTCCTGTCGACGGACGTCGGCGGCAAGCTCGCCACGCTGGAGGCCATGGAACGCAACGGCGGCGTGTCGCCCGACCTCGGCTACTGGGCCGCCGACGTCGATCCCGACGGGTCGCTGTACCCGATGTTCCGCACCTCGCGGGTCGGCGATACCTGGGTCAACGTCACCACGGTGCCGATGCTCCTCCTGGCCCTGCCCCTCTACCTGCTCGGCGGTGCCGTCGCGGCCGGTCTCATACCGGTGGCCGGTACCGTCGCCGCAGCGCTCGGGGCGCGGGCGTTGGCTCGGCGGCTCGGTGCGGACGGCACGGCCGCCTTCTGGATCGTGGGCGCGGCCTCGCCGCTGACCATCTACGCGCTCGACTTCTGGGAACACTCGCTCGGCGTCGCGCTGATGGTCTGGGCGGTGGCGCTCGCCCTCGACGCCTCGCAGCCGGACGGTCGGGCGCGTGGCGCCGTCGTGGTCGGCGTTCTCTTCGGACTCGCCGCCGCCATGCGTCAGGAAGCGCTGGTCTACGGCTTCGTGACGGGGGCGGCGCTGGGCACTCGCCTCCTCGTCGGCGGCCGACTCCTCGGAGCGCTGGCACGGGGCGGCGCCCTGCTTCTCGGGTTCGCCGCGGCCTTCGCCGCCAACTCCGTGCTCGAGGATCTGGTGATCGGCGACAGCCGGCGAGCCGGGCGCTCGGCCGGCACCGCCTCGCGCGTGGGTGGCGACCTCGCCCTGCGCGCCGAGGAAGCCGTGATGACCCTCGCCTCGCCGTTCGCCCGGAGCCAGGCGGTCTATCTCGTCCTCGCGCTCGTCTTGCTCGGTGGGCTCGTGGAGCTCGGCCGACGGGCCGACCTGGATGGAGACTCCGTTCGCCCGATCGCTCTCGTGGTCGGCGCCATCGGTGCGCTCCTCGTGGCCGACATCGCGGCGAGTGGCATGTCGTTCGTACCCGGTTTGGCCGCGACCACACCGGTTGCGGCACTCGCGCTCGGCCGTAGGTGGGGCACCGGCGATCAGCGACTTGTGGCCGCGATCGCAGTCGGCTCGCTCCCGTTGGTGTGGGCGGTGCAGTACACGGGCGGGGCCGGCCCCCAGTGGGGTGGTCGCTACATCCTCCTGACCGGCACGCTCCTGACGGTGCTCGCGACCGTGGTGCTCCGCAGCGAGCGCGAGCGGATCGTGCTTCGACGGGTTGCCTTCGCCGGCGCTGCGGTCACGCTGATCGGGGTGGCCTGGACGGTGCAGCGCACCCACGGGTTCGCCGACGCGGTGCAGGCGCTGGCCGATCGCGACGAGCCGGTGCTCGTCTTCCATGATCCGCACCTCGCACGGGAGGGTGGCGTACTGGTGCTCGACGAGCAGTGGTTCGCCGCGACCGGCGAGGAGGAGCGGGCCGAGGCCGCCGACGCTCTGGCGACGATCGGCGTCGACGAGATCGGCTTCGTCCAGCACGATCGGGGCGACGAACCGATCGTCCTGCCCGGTTGGGAGGTCGTCGCCGAGGACCGGGTGCCGCTCGTGAGCGGGCTCTCCCTGCTCGTCTCGACACAGGTCCCTGCCGACACCTGAAAACGAACACGTGTTCGGCACGTGTATCCCGCTAGAGTGCCGCCGTGGCCGATCGACTCGTCATCCAGGGCGCCCGCGAACACAACCTTCGAGATGTCTCCCTCGAGCTCCCGCGCGACAAGCTCATCGTGTTCACCGGGCTGTCCGGTTCGGGCAAGAGTTCTCTCGCGTTCGACACGATCTACGCCGAGGGGCAGCGCCGCTACGTCGAATCGCTGAGCGCGTATGCCCGTCAGTTCCTCGGCCAGATGGACAAGCCCGATGTCGACTTCATCGAAGGGCTTTCGCCGGCGATCTCGATCGATCAGAAGAGCGCGTCGCGCAACCCACGGTCCACGGTCGGCACGGTCACCGAGGTCTACGACTACCTGCGGCTCCTTTTCGCGCGTATCGG
>BQJV01000045.1 GCA_021604885.1 Acidimicrobiales bacterium | reverse complement strand
GTGTCCAGAGATTGTGCGGCGGGGCGGTAGCCTCTCGGGATGACGTCTTTGTGGCCGCAGCTCGAACCGCTGTTGCCGCAGGTCCAGAAGCCGGCTCGCTACATCGGCTGTGAAGACGGGATGCAGACACCCGAGCACGGTCCGGGCATCGTCAGCTGGCTGCTGACCTACCCCGACACCTACGAGATCGGCCTGCCCAACCAGGGGCTCCAGATCCTCTACGAGATCGTCAACGAGCGGCCCGACGGTGCGGCCGAGCGCAGCTACGCGCCGTGGACCGACATGGAGGCGGCGATCCGGGGCAGCCGGATACCGCTGTTCTCCGTCGACACGCACAAGCCGGCCGGCGAGTTCGACATCATCGCCTTCAACCTCAGCGCCGAGTTGACCTACACGAACCTCGTGAACTGTGTGGATCTCGCCGGCGTGCCGATCCACTCGGCGGCCCGGGCGGACAGCGACCCGCTCATCGGCGTCGGCGGTCATTGCACCTACAACCCGGAGCCCATCGCGGACTTCGTGGACTTCGTCGTCCTCGGTGACGGCGAGGAGGCGGTGGGCGACATCACGGAGCTCGTGCGTGAGTGGAAGGTCGCCGGCAAGAACGCGGGCACCCGCGAAGGCATGCTGCGCGAACTGGCCAAGCTCCCCGGGGTCTACGTCCCGTCGATGTACGACGTGGAGTACGACGGCGCGTTCCTCGCCGCGGTGACGCCCCGCTACCCGGACGTTCCGGAGACAGTCGAGAAGCGGACCATCGCGGACCTGGGCGATTGGCCGTACCCGAAGAACCAGCTCGTCCCGATGACCGAGGTCGTCCACGACCGCCTGTCGGTCGAGGTCTTCCGGGGTTGTACGCGCGGCTGCCGCTTCTGCCAGGCCGGCATGATCACCCGCCCCGTGCGCGAGCGGCCCGCCGAGCAGGTCAGCCGCATGATCTCCGAGGGTCTCCAGCGCACCGGCTACGACGAAGTCGCGCTCACGAGCCTGAGCACGGCGGACTTCAGCGGCATCGAACAGGTCATCGGCCAAGCCGTCGTCGACCAGGGCGCCGATCAGGTCAGCGTCGCCCTCCCGAGCCTGCGCGTCGACGCCTTCACCGTGGGCATCGCCGCCGAGATCCAGCGCGCCCGCCGCACCGGCCTCACCTTCGCCCCCGAAGCCGGCTCGTGGCGCATGCGTCAGGTGATCAACAAGCTGATCCGCGAGGAAGACCTCTACGGCGCCGTCGAGTCCGCGTTCTCGCAGGGCTGGCGGCGCATGAAGCTCTACTTCCTCACCGGGCTCCCCACCGAAACGGACGAGGACACGCTCGGCATCGCCGAGCTCGCCCGGAACTGCGTGAAGCTGGGCAAGACGCACAAGAGCAGTGCGTCCGTGACGGTCTCCGTCGGCGGTTTCGTGCCGAAGCCGTTCACCCCGTTCCAGTGGTTCGGGCAGAACACGGTGACCGAGCTCAACCGCAAGATCGGCCTGTTGCGTGACGACACCCGCCGGTCGAAGGGCGTGCAGCTGAAGTGGCACGACCCGAAGGCCACGCTCGCGGAGGGCATCACCAGTCGCGGCGATCGCCGACTCGGGCCGGTCATCGAATACGTGTGGCGCAACGGCGGCACGTTCCAGGAGTGGTCCGAGCACTTCAGCTACGACCTGTGGCTCGAGGCGATGGCCGCGAACGACTGTGACGTGGACTGGTACGTCCACCGCCACCGCACCGAGGACGAGCTCCTTCCGTGGGATCACCTCAACGCCGGCCTCCACAAGGACTTCCTGTGGCAGGACTGGCGCGACGCCCTCGACGAGCTCGGCCTCGAGGACTGCCGATGGACGCCCTGCTACGACTGTGGCGCGTGCACCGGCTACGGCATCGAGCACGTGGTGGCGTCGGCCACGCCGCCTGCGGGCGGCAGCCAGGGCACCGGCGTGGACCTCGCTTCGGGCGGGGCGGTGCCCGTGGTGCTCCAACCGCGTGAGGCGACGGTCTCGTGAGCGAGAACCTGAATCGTCGCGTCCGGATCGCATTCGACAAACACGGCAAGATCCGTTTCACGTCGCATCGCGACGTGGCCCGGATCTGGGAACGTACCCTGCGGCGCGCCTCCCTGCCGGTTGCCTACTCCGAGGGCTTCTCCCCGCGCCCGAAGCTCAGCTTCGGGCTCGCCCTCTCCACCGGACACGAGAGCGACGCCGAGTATCTCGACGTCGAGCTCGATCCCGACCGTGTGCCCGAGGATCTCGATCTGGATGCGCTCGCCATTGACCTGAGCGAACGCCTTCCCGTCGGCATGACCGTCTCTGCGGTGACGTTCATCGATCGGTCCACACCATCGCTGCAGCAGGCAGTGACCAGCTGCACCTGGCAGATCGACGTGGTGGACGTCGATGCCGACACCGTGGCCAGGGCCGTGGCCCGTGCCCTCGCCGCGGAGGATCTCGTCGTGACGCGGGAACGCAAGGGGAAAGAGGTCACCGACGACCTCCGACCTCTCGTTCTCAGTCTCGACGTCATCGGGCCGACAGGAGATGCCAACGACGCCGATAGCGTTATCGGCGTACGGCTGCTCGCAGAGCTCGGAACCCAACCCCGCGCGGTGCGGGTTTCGGAACTGCTCGCAGCCCTCGATCCACCGCTCACCGAGCGACGAGTAGTACGGCTTCACCAATGGATCCAGAACGACGACACCGACGAGCGCAGCGATCCGCTGAGCGCCGCGGTGTCGCCCGCACCGGCGGGGGCGACATGAGCGCCTACCGCTGCGTGCCCCGAACGAAGGAACGAAACGATGGCCGACCAGGCCGAGAACCCCACGCCCGCATCCAAGTCGGAAGCGGGCTCACCACCCACTGACACGCCCAGGATCGGGGACAGCCGACCGGCTCCCCGCATCGGCGACAGTCGCCCCGCTCCCGCCTCCGACAACGGCGGTGGCGGTGGACGCGGCGACAACGGCCAGCAGAACGGCGAAGGCGGCCCCAAGAAGCGACGTCGCCGTCGCGGTGGCCGTGGCCGAGGCCGCGGAGGCGGCGGGGGCCAGGGCGGCCAGCAGAACCAGGGCCAGAACAAGCAGGGCCAGAACAACCAGGGTGGCCAGGGCCAGAAGGGGGGCCGGGGCAACCGGCCCGTCCCGGTCGAGGCCATCGTCGACGACGCCGCCGTCGAGCTCGACGAGGAGACGCTCGAGAAGCGACGTGGTCGCACCCGCAACGGGCAGGCCATCGGTCGCTACATGATGTGCGTGTCGGTCGGGGAGAAGGCGACGCAGATCGCCACGCTCGAGGGTCGCAAGCTCGTCGAACACCAGGTGTCCCGCCCTGCGGACGATGTCAGCCAGATCCACGGCAACATCTACATCGGCCGCGTCCAGAACGTCCTCCCGGGCATGGAAGCGGCGTTCGTCGACATCGCGACGCCGAAGAACGCCGTGCTCTACGCCGGTGACGTCGCCTACGACCCGGACGATCTCGACAGCGGTGGCAAGGGCAATGGCGGAAAGGGCAATGGTGGCAAAGGCAAGGGTGGCCGGGGCAAGGGCCGCAAGCAGCAGCCGCGCATCGAGGACGTCCTGAAGGCCAAGCAGTCGATTCTCTGCCAGGTCACGAAGAACCCGATCGCGCACAAGGGCGCCCGGCTGACCCAGGAAGTGTCGTTGCCCGGTCGGTTCGTCGTGCTCGTTCCCAACAGCACGACCTACGGCATCTCCAAGCGTCTGCCCGACGGCGAACGCAAGCGCCTGCGCAACATCCTCGACAAGGCCAAGCCGAAGCAGCACGGCGTGATCGTGCGCACCGCGGCCGAGAACGTCACGTCCGAGGAGATCGAGCGGGACGTCAAGCGCCTGCTCGCCCAATGGGACGAGATCGAGAAGCTCGCGAAGTCCACCAAGGCCCCCGCACTGCTCTACCGGGAGCCCGAGGCGGCCGTCCGCATCATCCGTGAGGAGTTCACGAAGGACTTCCGCGGCGTGATCATCGACGACCGCGAGCTCTACGAGGAGATCAAGGGCTATGTCGGCTCGATCACCCCGGCGCTCGCCGATCGCGTCGAGTTCTACGATCCCGAAGCCGAAAAGCTGCCGCTCTTCGAACGGCACCATGTCGACGAGCAGCTCCGCAAGGCGCTCGACCGCAAGGTGTGGCTGCCCTCCGGCGGCTCGCTCATCATCGAGTCGACCGAGGCGCTCACCGTCATCGACGTCAACACCGGCAAGAACGTCGGCAAGTCGTCGCTCGAGGAGACGGTGTTCCGCAACAATCTCGAAGCGGCCGAGGAAGTCGCGCACCAACTCCGGTTGCGCGACATCGGCGGCATCATCGTGATCGACTTCGTCGACATGGAGGTCGCAAAGAACAAGGCCGAGGTCACCAAGACGTTCCGTCAGGCCCTGGCGAGAGACAAGACCCGCACCCAGGTGTTCGACATCTCGGACCTCGGATTGGTCGAGATGACCCGCAAGCGCATCGGTGAGGGGCTGCTCGAAACGGTCACGGATCTGTGTCCGACCTGTGACGGTCGCGGCCATGTTCTCATCGACGGAATGATCGACTGAACCGCTACAATTGCCGATCTATGTACGCAGTAGTGAAGACCGGCGGTAAGCAGTACCGCGTCGAGGAAGGCCAGACCCTCGAGGTCGAGCGCCTCGGCGAGCCCGGCACCGACGTGAGCCTCGACCCCGTGCTGGTCGTCGACGGCGAAACCGTCCTCGCGACCCCTGATCAACTGAAGGGCGCCTCCGTGTCCGCCACGGTCCTCGAAGAGGTCAAGGGTCCCAAGATCAACGGGTTCGTCTACAAGAACAAGTCGAACAACCGGAAGCGCTACGGCCATCGTCAGACGCTGGCCCGTATCGAGATCACCGGAATCACGAAGGGCTGATCGACCATGTCGAAGACAAAGGGCGGCGGCTCGACCCGCAACGGCCGCGATTCCAACAGCAAGCGCCTCGGCGTGAAGGTCTACGACGGCGGCCAGGTGCTCGCCGGCGCCATCATCGTCCGTCAGCGTGGCACCAAGATCCACCCGGGTGAGAACGTCATGAAGGGCGGCGACGACACCCTGTTCGCCACCGCTGACGGCAAGGTGAAGTTCGGGCAGCGGCGCGGCCGCAAGCTCGTCGACATCATCCCCGGTTAGTCCACGCCGCGGGGCAACTGCTCCACCGAGAGTCCCAGCCATTCGCCGGCGGCTCGACGCGCGTAACGGTCGGTCATGCCGGCCACCCACTCGACCGACGCCCGACGCCGGCCGGCGTCGCTGTCGTCGGTGAGCAGTCGCGCCGGGATCCGGGTGGGATCAGCAGCCAGGAACTCGACGAGCCCCTGGAGCATCTCGATCACCAACGAGGCCTGCTCGCGTGACTCCGGGCGCAGATAGATGCGCTCGTAGTTGAATGCCCGGAAGGCGGCGAGCGCCTCGGCGAGATCCGGTGTCATGCCGATACGTCCGGTCGCCTCGGTGGCGTCGATCATCGCGCCGATGAACGCGGCGAGCTGCGTGCGGCGACTCGCGCCACATCGCTCGAGGACGATCGGCGGCAGTTCGTCCGTGCGCACGACCCCGGCGGTGGCCGCGTCCTCGAAATCGTGGCAGACGTAGGCGATACGGTCGGCCCAACTCACCACCTCGGCCTCGGGCGTGGACGGCGCGGGACGCGACCATGAGTGGTTGCGGATCCCGTCCAGGGTCTCCGCACAGAGGTTGAGCGGGGTGAGCGTGACATCCGCTCCCCACACCGCGTGATCGAAGCCGGTCTCGAGATAGGGCGCGAGCGCATCCTCGCTGGCGTGTCCGCCCGGCCCGTGGCCGCAGTCGTGGCCGATGGCGATGGCTTCGGTGAGGGGCACGTTGAGCCCGAGGGCGCGGCTGACGCTGCGGGCGACCTGGGCGACCTCGAGGGCGTGGGTCAGCCGGGTCCGCTGGTGATCATCGGGGAACACGAAGACCTGCGTCTTCCCGGCGAGCCGACGGAATGCCGACGCGTGGAGGATGCGGTCCCGGTCACGCTCGAAACAGGTGCGGGTGCGGTCCGGTGCCTCTTCGATCGCTCGATCGCCCGCGCCACCACTCCGCGTGGCGCCGTTGCGCAGCGACTGCGACTCGATGGCCTCCCGGGCCTCGCGATCGAGCCCCGCTCCGCTCGCCACTGCGGCGTACGAATCGGCATGCGCGACCTCGACACCCGCCTGTTCGTGGCCGCGCATCGTGGCGCCCCACTCCTGCTCTCGCTCGGTGAGGTCGTCGGTCGTAGCCATCGGCGGGATCCTAACTGGCTACCCGGCTGGGCCGTTCGACCCATGGACCCAGGCCTCCTCGGCCAGAAATTGGGGCCTGTTGGCTCAACCACACGCCGTGATGTGCCGACACTCTGAGGAGATGGCACAAGCCATCTTTTCTATTGGTCGAGTGGGAGAGCCGATGCGCCGTAGACGCGGGCGAGGAGAACGAGGAGCGACGCTGGTCGAATCGGCGTTGATCACGCCCGTTCTCCTGCTCTTCGTGTTCGGCATCTTCGAGTTCGGATTCGCCTTCCGTGACTATCTCGCCGTGTCCAACATCGTGCGCGATGCAGCCCGCGAGGCGAGCGTCGCCGGCAACGCGACGGACGCCGACTACCGCATCCTGCGTGCCGTGCAGCGGGCCGCTTCTGCGCTGCCCGACGGATCGATCGACCGCCTGATCGTCTTCGAGGCATCGAGCGCCGAATCGACGCCGCACGCCGACTGCATCGCCGGCACCCCACGCGGCCCGAACGGAACCGAGCGATGCAACGTCTACGACGCGTCGCACCTCGCGTTGGCGGAGGGGGAGTTCCTGTGTGCGCCGCTGCCGGCGCCACCGGATCCGGACTACTACTTCTGCCCGACCGATCGCGACGTGATCGTCGGCAACCTCGACTATGTCGGCATCTGGGTGCAGGTGACCCACGAGTACATCACCGGATTGTTCGGTGACACCGTGACGTTCACCGACCAGATCATCCTGAAGCTCGAGCCCCAGGACCTCTCATGATGTGGCGTCTGATCAATCGGGCGCGGCAGCGTCGTCTCGACGGCGACAAGGGCGTCGCGATGGTCGAGATGGCCATCGTCGCTCCGTTCCTCGCGCTGATCGTGGCCGGCATCGTCGAATACGGAACGCTTTGGCGTGACGACCTCACCGTGACGAGCGCGACCCGGTCGGCCGCTCGCGTGATCTCCAACGCCGGCGACACCGAGGGGGCCGACTACGAAGGCATCCAGTCGTTGCGGGCGGCGCTCGAGTCGATCGATGGCGTGACCATCGAGGGCATGCTCGTGTACAACGCCTCCGCGCTCGACGGCGAGCCGAACGCATCGTGCTTCCTCGGGGACAACCCCGTCAGCAGCAGTGGTTGGTGCAACTACTACAGCCCCGCCCAGATCCAGGCGCTGACGCCGGCCGACTTCTCGGCCTGTACCGGCCCCGATGCCTCGTGGTGCCCGACCGGACGTGACGACAACCAGACCGGTGGCACCGACAAGGTCGGTGTCTGGGTGCGGATCAGCCGCGAGTACTTCACCGGCATCATCCCGGGTGATGGCGTGACCATCACCGACTTCTCGGTCATGAACATCGAACCGGAGACACCGTGAACTGTTCCACCCGCTCCCCCCGCGAGTCCATCCGCGACGCCGGCTACGCCGTCGTCATGACGGCGCTCATCCTCGTGCCGCTCCTCGGCTTTGCAGGGTTCGCGGTGGACGTGGGTGCCTGGTACAGCCGTGCGGCATCGCTCCAGCGCGCCGCGGACGCCGCGGCGCTGGCCGGCGTCATCTGGCAGCCGGACTTCACGACGGCGGAGGCAGAAGCCCGAGCCGCGGCGGCCCGCAATGGCTTCACCCACGGCGTGGACGACATCCAGGTCCTGGTCACCAACACGGGCGCGCACCAGCTCGAGGTCGAGATCATCGACACCGACGCGGAGATGTTCTTCGCCGGCCTGTTCCTCGACAACGTGACGATCGGTCGTCATGCGGTCGCCGAGTACGCCGAACCCGTCCCACTCGGCTCGCCGGCCAATGTGATGGGCTTCGGCACCGAATCGATCGGAGGCGAGGCTCCCTCCTACGCCTGGACGGCGATGATGGGTCACTGCACGCACTCCGCGTACGGCGATCTCCTGAGCCTCCTGGCCAACGACGACTTCAACAACAACAACAACGACTGTGGTACTCGCGGGACGAATCCGTACCACGAGGACGCCGGCTACGAGTGGATCATCGAGATCCCGACCGCGACCAATGTCGACATCAACATCTGGGATGTCGGCAACTGCAAGAACTCTGACCGGCCCGTCAACGCCGCGCAGAACGACGACTACGACACGGCGATTCAATTCAGATTGTTCGCCCCCGACAACACACCGTTGACCTTCGCCGACAATCCGCAGTACGGCTCGACGGTGATCGGCGCGGACCAGGTCGGGTGCGGTGTCTGGACAACGCTGTGGACCACGAACGGCACGCCTGGACAGTGGGTGCTCCGCACGGCGATCCTTGACAGCGACGACCAACAGCTGTTCGACGACGAAGGCGGGCCGGACGAGGGCGGTCAGAACTACTTCTCGATCTGGGCCGATTCACCGGTGACGACGAACTACTGCCTGACCTTCGCCGACGCGACCTGCCCCGGCGTCTACGCGAACCAGTGGATGCCGGTGCGTACCCAGCCGCCGACGGACGGCAGCGCTCCGGCCGAGTTCTATCTCGCGGAGATCGAACCGCAGCATCAGAGCAAGACGCTGATCATTTCGCTGTGGGACCCGGGCGAGGGCATGCAGTCGATGGAGGTGCTGGATCCCAACGGCGATCCCGTCGACTTCACGTACCAGACCGCCTATGCGGTCAAGGGCACTCCCGTCGGCTTGTCCAATCCGAGCGTGTGCGGGAACGGCATCGACCCCTACTGCCTCTGGGTGACCAGCGCCGTCTGGGACGGCCAGCTGGTGCAGATCGAAGTGCCACTCGCCGGGCTCGACTGGGGCAGTTACCCGAACGACTGGTTCAAGGTGCGCTACACGCTCATCACCGGACAAACGTCCGCTGACTGGACGACCTGGGGTGTCGAGGTCATCGGCGACCCGGTCCGCCTGCTCGAGTAGGCGCCCGGGAATTACCACGAGACGGCGGCGACATGCCCGTAGCCTTGCGGGGTGTCGTCGTTCGTCGATGAGTGCAACATCAACGTGAAAGCCGGAGACGGCGGCGCGGGATGCGTCGCGTTCCGCCGCGAGGCCCATGTCTCGAAGGGCGGTCCCGACGGCGGTGACGGCGGTGACGGCGGATCGATCTGGTTCGTCGCGGACCTCAACGTCGCCTCGCTGCTCGCGTTCCGCGACCATCCGCACCGCAAAGGCGACAACGGCAAGCACGGAAGTGGCTCGAATCGCCACGGCGCACGCGGCAAGGATCTCGAGGTGCCGGTACCCGTCGGTACCGTGGTGCTGGACCACGACACCCGCGAGCCGCTGGCTGATCTGGTGAACCCGGGCGACCGCTGGCGTGCAGCCCAGGCCGGTGAAGGCGGTCGCGGCAATGCCCGCTTCCTCTCCAACAGCCGACGGGCGCCGTCGTTCGCCGAACAGGGGGAGCACGGCGAGGAACGCTGGCTTCGGCTCGAGCTGAAGCTGCTCGCCGATGTGGCGATCGTCGGTTTCCCGAACGTCGGCAAGTCCACGCTGATCAGCCGTCTCTCGGCCGCGAAGCCCAAGATCGCCGACTATCCGTTCACGACGCTCGAGCCGAACCTGGGCGTCGTGCGTACGGACGACGACTTCGAGATGGTTCTCGCCGACATCCCGGGGCTCATCGAGGGGGCAAGCGACGGGAAGGGGCTCGGCCATCGGTTCCTGCGCCATGTCGAACGTGCCCGTGTGCTGCTCATCCTGCTGGATCTCGCGCCCTACGACGGTGTCTCGCCGGAGGAACAGGAGCGGGTCCTGCTCCAGGAGCTCGGCAACTACCAGCCCGATCTACTCGAGCGGCCCCGGATCATCGTCGGCAGCCGCGTCGACATGGCGCCGGATCACTCCTTCGACGGCCCGACGGTGTCGTCGATGACCGGTGAAGGCGTGTCCGAGATCGTCGGCCGGCTCCGGCAGCTGGTTGAAGCGGCCCGCCAGGAGGTGCCGGTCGGCGAAGCGATCACGATCCACCATCCGGTGTCCAGCGAGATCGAGCTGACCCGCCACGACGACGGCTCCTGGGAGGTGCTCGGCCGCGCCGCCCGCCGAGCCGTCGCGCTCAGCGATCTGACGGACGAGCAGGCGCTGGCCTACGCACAGACGCGTCTGCAGCAGCTCGGCGTCAACACCGCGCTGGCCCGCGCCGGCGTGCAGACCGGCGACGAGGTGCGCATCGGCGACTTCGCCTTCGAGTACGAGGCGGACGCATGAGCGAGCGCCGCACGATCGTCGTCAAGGTGGGCACGTCCTCGATCACCGATGGTGACGGCGTGATCGAGGAGGCCGCGATCGCCAAGCTGTGTGGCGAGGTCGCCGCGGTGCGAGCCGCCGGTCACCGCGTCGTCGTGGTCACCTCGGGCGCCATTGCCGCGGGCCTCCCCGAGATCGGCCTCGGCGGTCCGAATCGACCGACCGACACGATCACGCTCCAGGCGGTCGCCACCATCGGTCAGAGTGCCCTCATGGGCGTTTACCGCCAGGCCCTCGCGGCTCACGGACTGATCGCCGGCCAGGTCCTGCTCATCCCTCTCGACTTCATCGTCCGCAGCCAGTACGTCCACGCCGGTCAGACCCTCGCTCGCCTACTCGAGTTGGGCGTCGTCCCGATCGTGAACGAGAACGACGCGATCGCCGACGACGAAGTCCGGTGGGGGGACAACGACCGCATCGCCGCACTCGTGGCCAATCTCATCGACGCCGACCAGCTCATTCTCCTCACCGACACGCCGGGTGTGCTGACGGCCGATCCGCGGGTGGACTCGACAGCCTCACTCATCGAGGAGATCGTCGAGATCGATCATCAGACCGAGGCGCTCGCGGGCGGTGCCGGTTCGGCGCGGGGGAGCGGGGGCATGGCGTCCAAGCTCACCGCGGCGAAGATCGCAGCCTGGTCCGGGGTGTCGTCGGTCATCGCCCATGCGGATCGGGACGGTGTCGTGCAGGACGCCGTCGCCGGGGTGTCGGGCGTGGGCACGGTCGTGCGCGCTCGCGAGAACCGCCTGCCGGCCCGCAAGCTCTGGATCGCGTTCGCCGTGATCGCTCGAGGGTCGATCGTGGTCGACCCCGGTGCTCGTGCCGCGCTGGAGCGGGGCAAGTCGTTGTTGGCGGCCGGTGTGCGGGAGATCGTCGGCGATTTCGACGCCGGCGCTCCCGTCGAGGTGGTCGACACGGACGGCGAGATCTTTGCCAAGGGACTCGTGCGCCACACGGCCACCGAACTCCGCGCCGCCGCCGGTCACCGAAGCGACGACCTGCCGGCCGGAGTCCCGCACATCGTCGTCCATGCGGACGACCTCGTGGCCCTGCCCCGCTGACGTCGCCGGGGTGAACCCAGCCTGCGCTGCTACTCCGGCGTGGGCTCTTCGACGACCTCGGTCGCCGTCTCGGCGATCGCTTCGACCGGAGCGGCGGCAGCCTCGATGCCGAGCTCTTCCTTGATGCTCGCGAGTCGACTATGGGCCTCGACGTTGCGCGCGGCCTTCTCGATTTCGAGCATCTGGGTCTCGACGTTGCCCTCGGTCAGCTCGGCGGTCGCCTTGGCCTTCGCGTAGCGAGCCTCGATCTTGTCGCGCACCTCGGTGAACGTCGGCACGTCCTCGCCCACGGCCTCCGAGAGCGTGTTCATGGCCTGGTTGACGCTCTCCTGCATCTTCGCCTGGTCCAGCTGGCTGAGCAGTGACTGCTTCTCGCTGAGCTTCTTCTGGAGGAGATCGCTGTTCTGATCGACGGCGTTCTTCGCCTGCTCGGCGGCCTCGGAGGCCTGGAAGTGGAGGCTTTTGAGGCTCTCGATCTCACTTTCGAGCGTGAGGAGGCGGTTGGCGAACTGTTCGGCGGCGTGCGTGTAGTTGTCGCCCTTCTCCTCCTTGCCCGAGGAGTACGCGTCGTCGGCCATCGTGACGGCCTGGCGGGCGTTGCCGTTGACCCGCTCCAGCTCTTCGATCGCCCGGTTCAGGCGAAGCTCGGTCTGCTTCTGGTTCGCGATGACGTTCGCCGCCTGCTGGCGAAGCCGCTTGTGCTGGTCCTTCGCCTCCGTGATCGCCTGCTCCAACTGCACTTTCGGATCGGCGCTCTCCTCGAAATTGCCCGAGAGCCTCGCGACGAGGTACTTCCAACGCTTTTTCAGATACTGAAGCATGTCGTCGATCGTACTTCGTGGAGCGATGTCCGGAGGGTCGTCAACGCCAGATGAGCCGTCGTACCGGTCGGAGCAGGAGATCGGCGTCACGGACGCCCATGCGGAAACAGACGATCGCGTAGGTCGCGATGGCGATCACGCCGCAGATCGCCGCCTCCAGGACCAGGGGCAGCGGGTCGACACCGAGCTTGACGGCGGCCGTCACGACGAACGCGATGGCTGCGGCGCGGGCAGGGCCGAGGAGTGACTCGCGAGGATCGCCGAGGCCGGGCACCG
>BQJV01000044.1 GCA_021604885.1 Acidimicrobiales bacterium | reverse complement strand
AGCAGGTCGGCGCAGACGTCGAGCGTCTCCTCGAGCGTCTTCATCGGCGAGGCCGTCACCGAGATGCGGGCGTTCGCCGGCAGCTCGGGGATCCTCGCCGCCAGGTTCTTCACCGGGATGAGCTCGTAGGCCATGTCCTCGACCGCACCGCGCACGACCGGATCGGTGATGGCCCTGGGGCCCCGGCGGAAGGAGTAGGCGGTCGCGCTCAACGCAGATCTGCTCCTAGCTCAGGTTCACGACGTTGCCGTCGGCGTCGATGTCGATGGCGTGGGCCGCCGGGGTCTTGCCGAGACCGGGCATGGTCCGCATGTCGCCGCAGATCGGATAGATGAACCCGGCGCCGACGGAGGCGCGCACCTCCCGAACCGGGAGCGTCCAGCCGGTCGGTGCGCCCTTGAGGCTCGCGTCGTGGCTCAGCGAGAGGTGTTGCTTCGCGATGCAGACCGGCAGCGTGTCGAAGCCGGCGTCGGTGTAGGTCGCCAGCTGCTTGTCCGCTTGGGCCGTGTACTCGACGCCGTCGGCGCCGTAGACCTTCGTCGCGACGGCGTGGATCTTGTCCTTCAGCGACGCGTCGTCGGGGTAGAGGACCGCGAACTGCGACTCCTCCTCGGCGGCCTCCTTGATGGCGGTGGCGAGTTCGGCGGCACCCTTGCCGCCGTCGGAGAAGTGCGTCGAGACGGCGGCGCGGGCGCCGTACTCGGCGGCGATCTCGTGGATCGCGGCGATGTCCTCGTCGTGATCGCCGGGGAAGACATTGATCGCGACGACGGGCGTGCAGCCGTGGATCCGCATGTTCTCCAACTGCTTGCGCAGGTTGGCGCCGCCCTGGTGCACCTCGTCGGGGTTCGCCGCGAGGATGGCATCGGGGAGTGGCTTGCCGGCGACGATCTTGTGGTTGCCGGAGTGGGCCTTGAGCCCGCGCACGGTGGCGACGAGTACCGCCGCGTCGGGGGCGAGCCCGGAGTAGCGGCACTTGATGTTGAAGAACCGTTCGGCGCCCATGTCCGCACCGAAGCCCGCCTCGGTGAGAAGGAAGTCGCTGGTGTGGATGCCGATCTGATCGGCGACGATCGACGAGTTGCCGGTCGCGATGTTGCCGAACGGGCCGGTGTGGACGAGTGCGGGGGTGTTCTCCAGCGTCTGCATCAGGTTCGGCTTGATCGCCTCCTTCAGGATCACGGCCATCGATCCGGCCGCGCCGATCTCCTCCGCCGTGATCGGGGTGCCGGCCTTCGAGTAGCCGAGCACGATCCGTCCGAGGCGGGTCCGCAGATCCTGGAGCGAGGTGCACAGCGCCAGCGTGGCCATGACCTCCGAGGCGGCGGTGATGTCGAAGCCGGTCTCGCGCGGGATGCCGTCGAGGCGACCGCCCAGGCCGATGACGGTGTTGCGCAGGGCGCGGTCGTTGACGTCGAGCACCCGTCGCCAGGTGATGTTGTGGACGTCGAAGCCGGCGTCGTTGCCGTGGTACAGGTGGGCGTCGAGCAGGGCTGAGCAGAGGTTGTGTGCCGCGGTCACGGCGTGCATGTCGCCGGTGAGATGGAGGTTGAACAGCTCCATCGGCACGACCTGGCTGTAGCCGCCCCCGGCTGCGCCGCCCTTGATGCCGAAGGTCGGACCCATCGACGGTTGGCGGATCGCGATCGTCGCGGAGCTCCCGATGTGTTGGAACGCCTGCCCCAGCCCGACCGTGGTCGTGGTCTTGCCTTCGCCGAGCGGCGTCGGCGTGATGGCGGAGACGACGACGTACTTCGCGCGGGGGCGGTCCTGCATCTGCTCGATCGCGTCGAGCTGGATCTTGGCGGCACCCACGCCGTAGGGCTCGAGGCAGTGCTCGGGGATGCCGGCGGCATTCGCGATCTCGCCGAGCGGCTTGAGGCTGGCGCCGTTCGCGATTTCCAGATCGGACGGAAAACTCACCGTGTCCCCCTTGGCATGTCCCCTCCATCGGCGGGGAAGCGACGTCACCATAGCATTTCTGTTCCGAATTGTGGGACTGTTCCGCATGGTGGAACAGACCTTCACTCGCGAGGGCTACCCTCCGGCGGCGGGATCCGCCGCGTCGCTCACGACGGTGGCCTCGTAGCCGACCTCCGTGTGGGTGGTCGCGTACGTGTGGACGACGTCCACCTGCACCCAGCCGACCGGCTCACCCGCGGGTCGGCGACGATCCGGCCGGTCACCAGGTCGACTTCCGTTCCGTCAGTTGATGTCGGGGTGGACCTTGTTGAAGATATCGGTGGTCTGCCAGCCCTCGTACTCGGGCAGCCAGACATGGACGAGCCACAGCCCGGAGGTGTCGAGGTTCACGCCGCCGCGCGCTGCGCACTCCTCATCCGAGATGCTGTCGCCGATGATGAAGGCGGAGGAGTCGAAACAGAGCGACTGGTGGCTGTGCCAATGGTCGTTGTCGCCCGCGAATCCGTCCGGCGGGTGCGAACCGGGGGGCTGGTTGACGGCCCAGACCATGCCCGTCAGCGGCGCGTCGTCGTCGTTCCCGTCGAACATCAGCATCGTCGGCTGACTGGGGTCGAAGGTCGTCGGGATCCCGTTCGGTGACACGTGATGGGTCCCCTGGCCGGGGATCCACGGAGCGAGCCAGAGCCACCCGTTGGCCTCGGCGATCGACTTGGTCGGGTACAGCGCGGCCTGCGCAGCTCCGTGCTCGATGAAGAACGCGTTCAGTGCGCAGTCCTGCCAGCTCAGCGCCCCCTTCTCCTCCGTGTAGGGGAAGTCGTGACCCGCGTGCCCGCCGCCGTGGCCGTCGTTTACCTCCGTGTCGGCGGGGTCGCACCAATAGCGCCTCTCGTCCCCTCCGGCCGACCAGTCCACCGCGGGGTTGCACGCCACGGCGGTGAAGGCGAGGGCGCCGACGAGGGCGACGGTACGGATGAGTCGAGTTCGCATCATGAGGTTCTCCCGGTGAGCCTCGACGATCGTGCCACGGCCGAGGGCCTGCGCGCGAACTCGTCGGTCGCTCGTCAGCCGTCGGGCCGGACCCGCCCGACGACGAAAGCGAGTTTCTCCTGGACCAGCTCGATGTCGAGCTGCTGCCCGTGCCGATCCGTCGTGAAGAGCTGGAAGAAGCCCGGCTCCACAGCGACGTCCGCGTCGATCGACCAACCGAGATCGGTCAACGCGTCCGTGTAGAACGCCGCCAGCGCCTCGGCGTCGAGATTCGTCGCGCCCCGGGCCGACATGATGTCGCCGACCGTCAGCAGCGTGTCGAAGGAGAAGTCGTCGGGCAACGGGACGGCGGGGTCGAGCCAGTCAGGGCGTGGCAGGTCGACACCGCTCGTGAACGAGCCGTTGTCGTCCTCGACGGTGACCGAGTCGCTGTCGGGGTCGACGGTGACCTCGGCGTCGTCGTTCAGTTCCGCTTCCAGCTGGTCCTCGACCGCCTGCGCCTCGCGGTCCTCTGCCGCGCCGCAACCCGCCGCGACGACGAGCGCGACGAACACCACCGCAATGGCTCGCATCGGCTGGTGCCCGATCGTCAGATGCCCGGATGTTCCTTGTTGAAGATGTCCGTGGCGATCCAGTCGTCGTACACCGGGAGCCAGACGTGGACGAGCCAGCTGGCCGACGCATCAACGTTGACGCCCCCGCGCGACGTGCAGAGAGCGTCGCTGATGTTGTCGCCGACGATGAACGGGTTGTCCGGCAGGCCCGTGTAGCAGAGCACCTGGTGGGCGTGCCAGTGGTCGTTGTCGCCGGCGAACCCGTCGGGAGGCATGTGTCCGGACTCGACGGCCCAGACCATGCCGGTGAGCGGGGCGTTGTTCCCGTTGCCGTCGTACATGAGCATCGTCGGGCCGGAGAAGTCGATGCTCGTCGGCACGCCGGAGTCGCGTACGTGATGGGTTCCCTGGCCGGGGATCCACGGAGCGAGCCAGTGCCAGCCGTTCGCTTCGGCGATCGCCTTCGTCGGGTAGAGGGCGGCTTCCGCCGCGCCGCGCTCGATGACGAACGCGTTGATTGCGCAGTCCTGCCAGCTCAGCGGGCCCTTGTCCTCGGTGTAGGGGAAGTGATGGCCGCCGTGATCGCCGCCGCCATGGCCGTCGTTGACGTCCGTGTCGGTCGGATCGCACCACCATCGGCGTTCGTCGCCCCCGGCGGACCAGTCGACCGCCGGGTTGCATGCGACGGCGACATAGGACAGGACGGCAAGGACCGCAACGGTCCGGACCACTCGATACATCAGATTCCCCCAACTGAGCTTGCCACCGAGCGTGGCAGGTCGACTGTCGTGGTGCAATTCCCCGCAGCCGCCTCAGCCGGCGAGCGGTGATTCGAGTCGCTCAGTGACCGCGGCGCGAATGTCCTCGTCGAACGCCCGGACGTGCGCCTCGACCAGATCAGCCACGCGGTCGCCGTCGCCCGAGCGGAGTGCGTCGAGGATGTCGGCGTGTTCCTCGACGGCGTGGCCCATGTCGGCCACGTCGGCGAGATAGAGGTGCCAGAGCCGGTCGGACTGGGCGTAGAGCGTGTCGAGGGTGTCGAGCAGGAAGCGATTGCCGGCGGCGGCCCACATGAGCTCGTGGCACCGGCGGTCGATCGCCATCAGCTGCTCGTTGTCCGGGCCGGCACTGGCGTCGGCGGCGTCCTTCGTCGCCAACAGCGCGTCGCCCATCGCGGTCCAGTGCTCGTCGGTGCCCCGGGCCGCCGCAAGGCGGGCCGCGTAGGGCTCGAGCACGGTGCGGGTCTCGAAGAGCATCGAGAGTTCGCCGACCTCGATACCGGCGACGAACATGCCGCGGCGGGGGATCACGTTCACGAAGTGCTCACGGGCGAGTCGCTGGAGCGCCTCGCGGATCGGCGTGCGGCCGATGCCGAGCCGTTCGCGCAGATCGTCCTCGCGTAAGACGTCGCCGGGTGCGAGCTCCAGCCTGACGATCATCGTGCGGAGGTCGGCGTAGGCCTGTTCGCTCAGGGTGAGATCGGTCATGAAGTGGTTGCCCGGGTCGAGGTCGTGTCCTACGCTATCTGATACACGAGTGATATATTACAAGCCCCTCGGAGTCAACCGTGAGCGAATTCCCCACTCAGGCACGCTGCGTCGTCATCGGCGCCGGCATCGTCGGCAACTGCGTCGTCGGTCATCTCGCCCGCCTCGGATGGAAGGACCTCGTCCTGCTCGACAAGGGCCCACTCCCGAACCCCGGCGGCTCGACGGGCCACGCATCGAACTTCATCTTCCCGGTGGACCACAACAAGGAGATGGCGCTGCTCGGTGAGCAGTCCGCCAACCAGTACCGCGACCTCGGCCTGTCGGTCGACTCAGGTGGCATCGAGGTGGCCCGCACCCAGGAGCGCATGGACGAACTCCAGCGACGCATGACCTCCGCCACCGCGTGGGGCATCGAGGCGCACCTGCTCACGCCGGCCGAGGTGAAGGAGCACGTGCCGTTCATCGACGACGAGGTCATCCTCGGCGGCTTCTACTGCCCGACGGTGAGCGTCGTCGACTCGCTCGAGACCGGCACCGTGATGCGCAAGGAGGCCATCGAGAAGGCCGGCCTCCAGGTGTTCGCCAACACCGAGGTGCTCGATCTCATCACCGACGACACGCCGCGGCCCAACGGTCGGCGCCGGGTCACCGCCGTCGAGACCGACAAGGGCACGATCGAGGCCGAGCACGTCGTCATCGCCTGTGGCGTGTGGTCGAACCGGATCGCCTACATGGCCGACACGTACATCCCGCTCGTGCCGGCCGTGCACCAGATGGCCGACGTCGGCCCGATGGACATCCTCGCCGAGACCAACAACGAGATCGGCTACCCGATCGTCCGTGACATGGACACGTTCTGCTACGAGCGCCAGTCGGCCGGCTCGATGGAGGTCGGCAGCTACGGCCATCGACCGATCCTGCACCATCCGGACGAGATTCCGTCGAACGAGGAAGCCGCCCTCTCGCCGACCGAGTTCCCCTTCACCCCGGACGACTTCGACGATCAGATGGAGACCGCGATCGAGCTGATGGACATGCTCGGTGAGGCGGAGATCAAGTACGCCATCAACGGCCTGCTCTCGCTCACTCCGGACGGCATGCCGTGTCTCGGCGAGATGCCGGACGTGGAGAACCTGTGGTCCGCGGCGGCGGTCTGGGTCAAGGAGGGCCCGGGCATGGGACAGGTCGTCGCCGAGTGGATGCACTACGGCTATCCCCGCGTGATCGACTCGCATGGTGCCGACATCGCCCGCTTCTACGACGAGGAGAAGAGCGACGAACACATCTGGGCCCGGGCCGAGGAGTCGTTCAACAAGACCTACGGCATCGTCCACCCGTCCGAGCAGTGGGCCGACCGTCGTCACCTCGTCGAGGCGCCGTACAAGAGTCGCCAGGAGGCCCTGGGAGCGGAGTTCTTCCAGGCCCGGGTGTGGGAGCGTCCGCAGTGGTACACGTCCAACGCTGATCTCGTCGAGCGCTACGGCCTCGCGGCGCGCGAGGTCGAGTGGGACAACCGCTGGTGGAGTCCGATCACCGTCGGCGAGCACCTGAACCTGCGGGAGAATTGTGGCCTGATCGACCTCAGCGCCTTCCAGATCTACGAGCTGGAGGGTCCCGGCGCGGTGGAGTTCGCGGACTATCTCGCCGTCAACAAGATCGACGTTCCCGTCGGTCGCTCCGTCTACACGCCGTGGCTCACGGGCGACGGCGGGTTCCACTCGGACCTGACGATGATGCGGATGGCGGAGGATCGCGTCCGGATCGTGACCGGCGTCTTCGATGGTGGCCGCGACGAGTTCTGGGTCCGCAAGCACATGCCGAACGACGGGTCGGTCACGTTCACGAATCTCAGCAAGCAGATCAGCACGCTCGGCCTGTGGGGTCCGAACGCGCCGGCCGTGCTCGACCGGCTGACCGACCAGGACCTGAGTCAGGACGGCTCGCCCTACGGCAGCTACCTGCCCGTCACGATCGCCGGCGTCGACTGTCACCTGTTCCGCATCTCCTACGTCGGCGACACGGGCTGGGAGATCTACATCCCCTGGGACCAGGCGCCGTCGGTGTTCGACGCGATCATGGAGGCGGGTCAGGACCACGGCCTGCGCATCACCGGTGGTGGCGTCTACAGCCTGTCCGGGCGAATCGAGAAGGGCTACCGGCTGATGGGGGCGGAGCTCGAGAGCGAGTACAACCCGGTCGAGGCCGGGCTCGCCCGCCTGAAGGTCAAGGCCGCCGACTTCATCGGCAAGGAGGCCTACCTGGCCGCGCGCGAGGCCGGGGCCGAGGTGCAGTGCGTCACGCTGATCGTCGACGACAACACCGACAGCCAGGGGCGCCGGCGCTTCATGCAGGGTGGCAACGAGCCCATCCTCGACCTTGACGGCAACCGCATCGTCGACAGCCACGGCCGCGCCAGCCGTGTCACCACCGCCGGCTACGCCCCGTCACTCGGCAAGAACCTGCTCATGGGCTACGTGCCCAACGAGCTCGCCGCGCCCGGCACCAAGCTCCAGTCCATGTACATGAACGAGCTCTACCCCTGCACCGTCGTCGGCCCAGGCTCCGCCTTCGACCCCGACGACACCCGCCTCAAGAGCTGACGTTGTTCGTTCTGTGACCGCTCAGCGCGTACCTGTCGTGTCCCAGCAGTCACAGAAAAGGAGAGGATCGTGATGAAGATCTTGTGTTGTGTGAAGCGGGTGCCGGCGCCGGGTGCCAAGATCAACGTGACCGCGGACGGCATGGACGTGGACGCCGCCCATCTCGGGTTCACGACGAGCCCGCACGAGGAGTGTGGGGTCGAGGGCGCGATCCAGCTCAAGGAGGAGCACGGCGGCGAGGTCACCGTGCTCACGCTCGGTCCGGGTGAGGCCGAGGAGCAGCTGCGCTACGCCGCGTCCGTCGGTGCCGACCACGGCGTGCTGATCCCGACCGATGGCTCCGCCTACGACCCGCAGCGCACCGCCGCCGCCATCGCGGCCGCGGTGACGGAACTCGAGGCCGGCGAACCGTTCGACCTGATCATCTTCGGCAACGAGTCGGCCGATGCCGGCGGCTTCCAAGTCGGCATCCGGGTCGCCCACGCGCTCGGTCGTCCGATCGTGCAGGGCATCAAGGGCATCGAGCCGGACGGCGACATCATCCGGGCCCGCCGGGAGATCGACGGCGGCTTCGAGGTCTACGAACTGCCCCGGCCCGCGGTTCTCGGCGTGAAGGAAGGGCTCAATCTGCCCCGCTACCCCACGATGAAGGGCCGGCTGGCGTCGAAGAAGCTGGAGATCCGTTCGCTGGACGTCGAGGCGGATGCCGGCGGTCAGCAGCGCGTGCGCCTGCACCGCCCCGAGGAGCAGGTCTCCGAGACCGTCATCCTCGGCGAAGGTCCCGAGGCGGCGGTCGCCGTGGTCGATGTGCTCGCCGAGCTGGGGGTGCTCTGATGTTGCTTGTCGTTCTCGAACACGACCGCGGTGAGCTCGTGGAGGCTGCCCGCGAGGCGCTCACCTTCGGCCGCACGCTCGCGGCGAAGATGGGTGACGATCTGGAAGCCGCCCTGATCGGCGCCGACGACGACTCGCTCGTGGCCGAAGCCGGAGCCTACGGCGCCTCGACGGTCCACACCTGCACGCACGAGGTGCTGTCCGACTACGGACCGGACGCCCACGGCGCCGTCCTCGCCCAGATGGTCGAGGCGCTGGCCCCCGACGCCGTGCTCGCCTGTGGATCGGATCGCGGAAACGAGGTGATGGCCCACGCCGCGGCGCGCTTGGACGCGCCGTTCGTCGCCAACTGCACCGACGTCACGCCCGGGGAGTCCTGGTCCGTGACGCGGGTCCAGTGGGGTGGCTCGCTCCTCGAGGACGCCGCGCTGGAGGCGGACGTGGCGCTGCTCAGCTGCGGGCTGCACACGGTCGCCGCGGAGCCGGGGGACGAGCAGGATGCCGATGCAGAGTCGTTCGATGCCGACCTCGACGAGAGTCACGCCATCACGGTCGTGCGTGACCGTGTCGTGCAGGAGGCCGGCGTCACCCTCCCGACCGCACCCGTCGTGGTCGGCGGCGGCCGCGGCGTCGGCAGCGAGGACGGGTTCGCCCCACTCGAGGAGCTGGCCGAACTGCTCGGCGGGCGCGTCGGGTGTTCCCGCGCCGTCACGAATCTCGGCTGGCGTCCCCACGCCGATCAGGTCGGCCAGACCGGCACCCGGATCGCCCCGGAGATCTACATCGCGTCGGGCATCTCCGGCGCGATCCAGCACTGGGTCGGGGCCATGGCGTCGAAGCACATCCTGGCGATCAACACCGACCGCGAAGCCAACATGGTCGTGAAGGCGGACTGGGCCGTGATCGCCGATCTCCACGAGGTGGTGCCGGCGATCGCGGAGGAGATCAAGCGCCGCCGAAGCTGACGCCGGACGCCTCGGGCCCTTCTCAGCCGGATGTGAGCCGCGGACCGATCAGGTCGACCATGTTGTCGCAGTAGAACGCTTGGCGGACCGCCTCGGAGCGATCACCGAGGCTGCGCTCGAACCGTCCGTAGGGATCGCGGCCGCCTTCGACATGGGGGTAGTCCGACGAGAACAGGCAGATGTCGGGCCCGAGCTGGTCGGTGATCCAGCCGACGTCCTCGGTCGGGTACGGCGTCGCCCGCACCTGGCGCTGCAGATACTCCGTTGGTCGCAGCGACAGTTCCTGGAGCCGTTCCTCGTGTCGATGGAACGCGTCGAACGCCGACTCCATGCGCTTCGCAAAGCTGGGCAGCCACACGGCCCCCTGCTCGATGACCCCGATCTTCAGACCCGGGAATCGCTCGAGGACGCCGTCGAAGATCAGCGTCGCCAGCGTCTGCATCGGCGGGTGGGCGATGCCCATGTAGTCGACGGAACGGAAGTTCTCCTCGCCGCCGTGGAAGTCGGGCGGGATCGGGAGGCCGTTGTTGAAGTAGGCAGGGTCGAGGAGTTCGCCGGTGCCGCCGACATGGAAGACCACGGGGATGCGCGCCTCCTCGGCCTGGGCCCACACGCGGTCGAGCTCCCGGTGTGACGGGGAATGATCCGGGGGACACCCGGAGGCGACGAGCAGGGCCCCGGCCCCTGCGGCGATGGATGCGCGGGCGATCTCTTCCGCGACGCCGAAGTCGAACAACGGCACGTAGCAGGTCGAGAGCAGGCGTTCGTCCACGGCGCAGAACTCGCGCATCCCGCGATTGTGGGCGCGGGCGGCGCCGGCCGCGAGCTCGGGGTCGCCGGCGTGCTCCCAGTCCCGCAGTCGCGAGTTGTGGAACGTGTTGAACAGGAGCTGCGACGACACCCCCATGTAGTCGAGCACCCGCGGCCGGTCCTCGGCGACGAACGACCCGGTTGCGGCGAAGTTCTTGCGGAGCATCACCTGGGCGGCTTCGTCCGCTCGGTAGTCCTCCGACGCGTGGCGCTCGAAGAGTCGATGGAAGGCCTGGTCGAGATCGGCCAGCTGCTCGTCGTTGTCACCGGTCTGGCGCAGTTCGTTGGCGTAGCCGGGGATCTCGATGCGGTCCCGGATGGCCGGGTCGGCGTGGTCGCGGAGCCAATGCGGCAGCTCCATGATGTGTGCGTCCGCGTCATGGACGACTCGTCCTTCGATATAGGTCACCGCGTCAGCTTCGCGCGGCGGCCGCTACGGTCGCACCCATGCGACCGATGTCCGACACCGAAGTGATCGAATTCATGACGACCGGCTCGCGCACCGGCAAGCTCGCGGTGGTGCGCAAGGACGGTCGGCCCGTCGTCACACCGATCTGGTTCGATGTGGACCCGGCGACGGGCGAGCTCGTCTTCATGACCGGTGCCGAGACGCTCAAGGCGAACTGCATCCGACGCGATCCCCGCGTGTCGATCTGTGTCGACGTGATGGAGTTCCCGTTCGACTTCGCCCGCGTCGACGGCACCGCGACCCTCACCACCCACGCGGAGGACCCGGATGCCGTCCAGCACTGGGCGATCGAGACGTGCCGGCGCTTTGTCGGCGACGATCGCGCCGAGGAATACGGCCGTCGCAACGGTGGCGCCGACGAGGTGCTGGTGCGGGTCACCCCGACACTGCGACGCGGCGCGTTCGGCATCAGCGACTGACGCTCAATCCGCGGCGAGGTGTTCCGCGATGCTCGCGGCCGTCTCCATCACGAGGATGCCGAGATCGTGGGTGCGCTCCGGATCCGGGAAGCGGTAGGCCGGTCCGTGGATGTGCACCGCGGATTCGACGGTGCCGTCCGCCTCGATGACCGGGGCCGCGATCGAGTTGATCCCCTCGGCGAACTCCTCGTAGCCCCAGGCGTAGCCGAGGCTGCGAATCTGTTCGATGCGTTCGCGGATCTGGTCCGGGTCGGTCACCGTCCACGAGGTGGTACGGGCGAGATCGGAGCGCAGTAGCGCATCGAGCTTCGCGTCGGACCAGTACGCCATGACCACGAGGCCGGAGGGCACCGCGTGGATCGGACAGCTCTCGCCGGTCCAGTCACGCACCTGGACCTCACCCTCGGCGTTGGCGTGGTCGAGGTAGTACATGTCGCGACCGTCTGGCACGGAGATGCCGGCGGTCTCGCCGGAGCGCTCCATGAGATCGAGGAGATGGGGGCGCGCCGTGGCGACGAGATTGCGGCCGGGCTGGGTCGCGCCGGCGATGTCGATGAGTCCCTCCCCGAGCCGGTAGTCGCCGCCGACCTCGTCCTGGGTGACGGCACCTTCGGTCTCGAGCGCGCTCAGAAGTCGTGCCACCGTCGACTTCGGGAGCTCCACCTTCTCCGCGAGGTCCGTGACGCCGGCCGGGCCCACGGCGAGGGCACGCAGCAGGGTGAAGGCTCGCTCGATCGACTGGACGGACATGGCGACCAAGGTAGGCCGTCGCCGAGACTGTTCCACAATGCGGAACAGCGCTCCGGGTGCGGTCAGCGGGCGGCGGTGATCTCGGTGGCGACCTGCTCGACGATCGAGTCGATCGCGACGCGGGTGGTCTCGCCCGTGGCACGGGGCGTGAACTCGACCTCGCCGTCGCCGAGTGCCTTGGGGCCGATCGTGATCCGGTAGGGGATGCCGATCAATTCGGAATCGGCGAACTTCACGCCGGCGCGCGCGTCACGGTCGTCGAGCAGGACGTCGACGCCGCGCGATCGGAGGTCGGCGTAGAGCTGTTCGCCCGCGGCGACCGACGCGTCGTCCTTGACGCTGACGATGGTGACGACCGCCTCGTAGGGCGCGATCGACACGGGCCAGTTGAGACCGTTGTCGTCGTGGAACGTCTCGGCGGCGGCAGCCATGCCCCGCCCGATGCCGATGCCGTAGCTGCCCATCACGAGCGGTCGCTTGGTGCCGTCGGGATCGAGCACGTGGGCACCGGGCACGTCCGAGTACTTCGTGCCGAGTTTGAAGATGTGGCCTGCCTCGATGCAGCGGACGATCTCCAGCGCGGTGCCGCAGTTGATGCACGCCTCGCCGGCCTGCACCTCGCGGAGATCGGTGAACTCGTCGACCGCGATGTCTCGCGCGACGTCGACACCGGACCAGTGCCAGTCGTCCTCGTTCGCGCCCGTGGTGAGACCTGCCCGCCCTTCGAGTGCGGGGTCGGCGATGATGCGCAGCCCGTCGACCTGCACCGCGCCCAACGAGCCGGGACTCGCGCCGAGGTGTTCGACGGCCTCTTCGGGCGTCGCGGGACGGATGTCGATCGCGCCGGTGTGGTCCTGCAGCTTCT
>BQJV01000043.1 GCA_021604885.1 Acidimicrobiales bacterium | reverse complement strand
CGACGCCCGCGGCCAGAACGACCACGGCCCCTTGCGCACGTGACATCGCGTGCACGCTACGAGGCCGCGGGGTGCCGATGCGAGGCTATTTCAGTCCTCGCTCAGCCAGCCGGCGACGAGTTCGGTCGCGGCGAAGCTCTCGACGAGCGAGTTCTCCGCCAGTCGGCGCAGGCCGTCGTCGTCGAGGTCACAGAGGTTCCACGCGTGCTCGTATTCGGCCAGGAGACTCGTGGCGAACAGCGGCGGATCGTCCGATCCGAGGGTCACGGTCAGACCGGCGTCGAGCATCGCCGGCAGCGGATGCTCGTCGAGCGACGGCACCGCGGCGAGCGCGACATTGCTGCCGGGGCACACGTCGCAGGCGATGCCCTCGTCGACCATGCGCGCCACGAGCGTCGGATCCCCCATCGCCCCGATGCCGTGCTGAATCCGCTCGGCGCCGAACACGTCCAGCGCGTGGGCGACCTCCCATGCGGGGCCGTGCTCCCCCGCGTGGCTCACGGTGCGGAGGCCCGCGTCGCGGGCGCGATCGAATGCCGAACCGAAGTCCTCGTCGCGCCAGTTGTCGGCCGGCCCACCCATGCCCACCGCCACGATGCGGGGGTGAAGCTCCGCCAGAACGACATCGAGCGCCCGGTGCGCGGCGTCCGCGCCGAGATGGGGCGACAGATCCGGTATCAGCAGCGACGAGATGCCCGTGTCCGCCTCCGCCCGCTCGCAGCCCGCCACGACGCCGGCCAGCACCTCGGACCAGTCGGCGCCGCGCTCGACGATGTGGTAGCTCGACGACACGTGGAACTCGACATGCACGGCGCCCTGGTCGTGGGCGTGGCGAAGGTACGACTCGGCGATGTCGGCGAAGTCGTCGGCAGTGCGCAACAGGCCGCACACCCAGAAGTAGCGCTCGAGGAAGCTCGGGAACCCGTCGAAGCGGAGCCAGTCGCGGATGCCTGCTTCGTCCGTGGCGGGCGGTGTGACCCCGTGTCGGTCGGCGAGGCGAAGCAGGGTCGCCGGATCGACGCTGCCCTCGAGATGGACGTGGAGCTCCGCCTTCGGCAGGGCACGGGCGAGATCGGCGGGAAAGTCCGGCATGTCATCCATACAAGCCGAGGAGGCGGCCGGAGAATATGATGACCGCGACGACGAGCACGGGGCGGATCACCCGCTCGCCGCCGGCGACGGTCACCCGGGCACCGATGTAGCCGCCGGTGGCGAGACCGACGGCCAGCACGAGCGCCGGTGCCCAGTCGACGTCGCCCGCGATGATGAACACCGGCAGCGCGAACACGGTGAACACGAACGTGACGATCACCTTGATGTTGTTGGCCGTCACGAGATCGACGCCCGCCCGCGACAGGGCGACGATCAGCATGAGCCCGACCCCGGCCTGGAAGGCGCCGCCGTAGACGCCGATGCCGAAGAAGATGACCGTGGTCAGCCAGGTGGGCCACTGGGGTCGCTCGGCCAGCGCCTCGACGTCGGGCCTGCGCAGCGACAGGATCAGGATCGGAATCATCACGAAGCCGAACGCCTGCTCGAACGCGTCGTCGGCGAGCTGACTGATCACGATCGACCCGACGAGCGAACCGACGATCGCGGGGCCGAGGATGCGGCCGATGCCACCGAGCCCGCGCACGCCGAGGCGGCGGAACGTGCTCGCCGCCGTCAGCGAGTTCGCCAGCACGCCGACCCGGTTCGAGCCGTTGGCCGTGTTGCCCGGCACGTCGGCGAACACCAGCAGCGGCACGGTCAACAGGGATCCGCCGCCGGCCATCGCGTTGATCACGCCGGCGACGACACCACCCCCGAAGAGGACGACGACGTGGATCCACTCCATCGGCGCCACGCTAGCTGTGCCGGGGACCGGCTCAGTCCAGCGTGAAGGGGCCCTTGCCCATCTGGTCGCGGATCGGCACCACGGTCGGGTTGGTCATGGATCGGCGCTGCCAGTTCGCACCGTCGACCACCAGCGTGTGGCCGGTGATGAACTGGGCATAGGGGCTGGCCAGGAAGGTTGCCGCCCATCCGAACTCGCGGCGTGTACCGACCCGCATCGCCGGCTGCAGCGCGTCCTTCTCGGGGTCGGCCCGAGAGAGGTTCTCCTGGATGTCCGCGGTCATGTCCTCGTGCGGGATCAGGCCCGGGACGAGGCCGTTCACCTGGATCCCGTAGGGGCCCCATTCGACGGCGAGCGACTCGACCATGTTCTTGACGCCCGCCTTCGCCGCGGCGGAGTGGGCGAAGCCAGGGCCACCGGTCCAGGCGTAGGACGCGCCGATGTTGATGACGCTGCCGGGCGTGTCCGCGGCGAGGTGTCGTCGACCGAACTCGCGGGCCACGAAGAACGTGCCGTTCAGCGTGATGTCGACGACGGTGCGCCACGCATTCGGCGACATGTCCTCCGCCGGCACGGGGAAGTTCGCCGCCGCATTGTTGACCAGCACCTGTGGCAGGCCGAACGCGGCCTCCGCTGCGTCGAACGCGGCGGCGATGCTCTCCGGCTCACGGATGTCGCACGTCGCGGTCTCGACCGGTGCGCCGAGGGCGTCCATCGCGGCGCGACCGGCATCGAGGTGCTCGGGTTTGCGCGAGGCGATCACGATCGAGGCACCGAGCCGGGCGAACTCCTCGGCGATGCCCTTGCCGAGGCCGGTTCCGGCGCCGGTGACGAGGACGCAGACGCCGTCGTAGGTGCCGGCCGGGAGCGCACTGGCGCCGAGGGGCGGCGGTGCGGGAAGGCCCATGTCAGCTCCCCCGGTAGTTCGGTTCGCGGTCCTCGGCCCGAGCCGCCTTGAACTCGGCGAAGTCCTCGGACTTGTTGAGGAAGGTCTGATAGATCAGCTCGTCCTCCATCGACGACCGGATCTGGGGCCGGCTGAGATGGCTGATCACCCGCCGAGCGAGCTTGACGGTGACCGCGGGTGACGCGGCGATCTTCTCGGCCATCTCCCGGGCGGTGTCGTCGAGCTCGGCTTCCGGCACGATCCGGCTCACGATGCCGTGGGCCAACGCCTCTTCGGCGCTGAGCCGCCGACCGGTGAGCACCATGTCGCTGACCAGGCCGTGCCCGCACATCTCGTAGAGCACCCCCATGCCCCCGGTGTCGGGGATCACGCCGTGGCCGACCTCGGGCAGCATGAAGCGGGCGCCCTCGGCGGCGATTCGCACGTCGCACATCAGCGCTCGCTGGAACGAGCCGCCGATGGCCCAGCCCTGGATCGGGACGATGATCGGCGCCTCGAGTTCCCACACCTTCTGGATGCCCTTGTGGCCGCGGGTCATCAGCTCGTGATGGGTGAGCTCCGTGACGTTCGTGCCGATTGCCGCCACGTCGCGGCCGCTCGACCAGCTCTTGCCGTTGCCCCGCCAGATGACCGCACGGACGGTCGGCGTCGCGATCAGCTCGTCGAGGATCTCCCAGAGGTGGGCGTCCATCTCGTCGTCGAACGCGTTGTGCTTGTCGACGTTGTTGTTGGTGATGGTGGCGATCGTGCCGTCGATCTCGAAGAGGATCTTGTCCGTCATCTCGCCATTCCATCATCCGCCAGGCGCGAACGGAGACTTCGCGCCGCGACCACACCGCCGCCGACCACGGCGAGACCGAGCAGGACCAGCGCCGCGACGAGCAGACCGTTGCCGTCGTCCGTGTCCGCATCGGCCGTCTCGTCGCCTGGCTCGCTGGTCGGCAACGTGCTCGTTGTGGACGGCGTGGTCGTCGTCGTGTCCTCCGGTGCGGGCTCGATGGCGGTGTCGCCTTCCAGCGCGGCCAACACCTCCTCGCCGGTCGGGGTGTCGAACGCCGCCCAGGTGATCCCGCCGTCCGTCGAGCGGACCACCGAGGTCTGGGCGTAGGCGTAGACCGTCGCGTCGGCCGCATAGGTCGGCGAGAACTGGATCGGCGACGAGGACGGGTTGGAGTAGTCCGCGATGAGCAGGTTCTGTCGGACGAGCGACTCGCCCGCGACCTCGAAGGTCCGGCCGCCGTCGGTCGATCGCAGCACTCCGACCCCTCGCACGCTCACGAGGACCGGGCCGCCCTCGGCCACCGTCGGGGCGATGCCGATCGCCTCGATCGGGGTGTCGTCGTCGAGGCCCGGCCCGGAGACGAGCGACCATTGCTCCCCGTGATCGCGCGTCTCGTACAGCCCGTGGTCCGTGCCGGCGAGTCCGTACCCGTCCGCTTCGTAGGACGGCGAGAGCACCACCTGGATGCCGAAGTCGACTTCGCTTCCCGAGACCTCGCTCCGGTTGGCCACGCCCGTGGATTCGAACGTCGCGCCGCCGTCGCTGCTGCGATGGAGTGCGCCGACCGTGCCGACGTAGATGTCGCCGCCGTCGGCCGCGTCGGCGGCGGGGGCGACGGATCGGACCCGCCCGTCGAAGCGATGCAGCAGCTCCCACGTCGCCGGATCACCGCGTTCGCCGGAGCGGTAGAGCTCGCCTTGCCGCGTGGCCGCCCACAGGGTGCCGTCGGTCGCGAAGTCACGGGACAGGGCCAGCACGAACTGCCGAAGCGATGTGTCGTCGGGGCGATCGCCGACCTCGATCGACTCCCAGTGAGCGCCGGCGTCCGTGGAGCGCACGACCCTGGTCCAGGTGGCGCCGTAGAGCGTCTGGTCCTGCGCGAATCCCGGGGAGATGTGCACATTGTGGAGCCGGCGGAGTGGTGCGAACTGGTTGCCCTCGTCGACGGTCGGTTGGCCGAGCCCCTCGCTGATCAGGCTCCACGTCTCGCCACGATCCGTCGAGAGGAACGCGCCCTTCACGTAGGTGAAGATGGCGATGGTCGAGTCCTCGGCGTGGTCGGGGGAGACGGCGAGGCCCGTGATGTAGTCGTCGAGCGTCTCGATCGGCAACCAGGAGTCGTCACCGTCGTCGGCGATGAACACACCGGCGAAGCCGCCGAGCACGAGCCGGCCGGAGCCGTCCGGCGCGATCGCGATCGCGGCGAAGTCGGCCGCCCCCGACGACACGGCCTGCGGTGATCGGGTCAGCCCCGCGTCGACGAGGTCCCAGGTGTCGCCGGCGTCGCGCGACACGATCGGCCCGGAGCGGATCGTCACACCCCAGAGCAGCCCGTCGTCGGAGAATCCCGGCGCGAAGATGATCTCGTTGACCCGGTCCTCGGGAAGTCCGTCGAGTGCGGCGTAGGACGCTCCCCCGTCGGTGGAGCGGCGGACCCCGTCGTCACCGGTGATGAAGACCACCGCCTCGTCGGGCGATCCCGGGCCGATGGCGATGTCGCGGGGAAGCCCGATGTCGAGCGGGAGGCCTTCCGCCCACGTCGCGCCGCGATCCTCGGACAGGTAGGTCTGGCCGTTCGTGCCGACGGCGATCACGTGGGTTCCGTCGTCGTGATGCTCGACCTGCCAGGCGCCCAGGGCCCGTTCCGGCAGCATGGCCGCTGTCCACGTCTGGCCGCCGTCGCGGGAGCGGGCGACGGGTCCGTTCAGCCCGAAGCCGCCGCCGACGACGAGGAGGTCATCGGCATCGACCGGCGACACGCTCAGTTCGCGGGCGGCGAAGCCCGTGTCCGAGACCGTCTCCCAGGACATGCCGCCGTCGGCGCTCCGCAACACCGCGCCGTCGCCGGTGGTCACGTAGGCCACCGCGGCGTCGGACAGGGCGAGCTCCATGCGGGCGACCTTCTGCGCCTCGCCGCCCAGGCCGCGCACGATCTCCCGCCAGCTCTCGCCGCCGTCCTCGGATCTCATCAGGTGCCCACGGACGATGGCATGGACGACGCCGCTCTGCTCGAAGTCGACGCTGAAGTCCACGTCGGTGACCTGGTCGTGGGGCGCGTGGGCCGAGGCCGGGGTGTCGTGCGCCGGGGCGAAGGCCACGATCATCGCCGCGACGACGACACCCCACGTCCCCCTTCGGCCCCGGTTCATCGGGCGACGATACCCCTGACACGCGCCATACTCCCGGCATGCAGATCACCTCGCTCGGCAACTGTCCCTCGACCCTCCTGGCCGATCCGATGGCGGTCGACGGCGAGACGTTCCGGGCCTACATCGATGCCACCGTGTCGGCCGGGTTCGAATCCGTGAGCCTGTGGGCGTTCCATCTGATGTTCGCCGGGCCGGACGCCGCCTCTGTCGTGCGCAGCTCCGGGCTCGACGTCGGATCGGTGGAGGCGTCCATCGGCTGGACCTCGGGCCCGAGCGATGCCCTCGCAGCGGAGATCGACGGTCTCGTCGCCGCCGGCAGCGACCTCGGCGCCCACATCATCGGTGCGGCCTGTCTCGGACCGATCGAGGATCAGGCCGCGGCCGTCGACGGGATGGCGGCGATCGCCGAGCGGGCGGCCGAGGCGGACATGCTCATCGCGCTCGAGTTCCTCCCCTGGACCGGCGTGCCGACGCTCGCCGCCGCCAACGATCTCGTCGCCGCCTCGGGGGCCGACAACGCCACGATCCTGCTCGATCTCTTCCATTGGATCCGCCAACCAGGCGGGCCGGATCTCGACCTCCTCCGCTCCCTGCCGGGCGAGCGGATCTCCTACGTCCAGCTCTGTGAGCCGTCGGACGCGCCGACGATGGCGGTCGGCGAGATCGAAAACGAGGCGATGCACGCCCGCCGGCTCCCCGGTGCAGGGGCCGTGGACCACCAGGCCATCTGGGACGCACTCGACCACATCGGCAGTGCGCCGTTCGTCGCCGCCGAGGTGTTCAGCGACGAACTCGTCGCGCGCGGGCCGATGTCGATGGCTCGGGCCGTGCACGACGCCTGCCGAGCCGTCCTCCCCTAGGTTTCGCCGAGGTCGACCGGGTCGCCGAGACGGAGCGTTGCGCCCTCGATGACGCGACAGATCACGCCTGCTCGTCGGCGCATGGCGGTGCGGGCGCCGTCGCCGATCTCCATGTCGAGCATCTTGCACGGGGCGGCGTCACGGACGACCTCGAGCTCGACGTCACCGACCCGCCACCGATGCCCGGGCGTCCGGGGCACCACGCCATGGCTGATGGTGACGTTGCGCCGGGTGAGGAGCGGATCGATGGGCTCGCCGAACGTCTCCTCCGCCTCTGCCAGCTCCGTCAGCGACTGCACGCTCAGCTGGCGGTGCCGGCTGCCGTGATAGCGGTCGCCGACCAGGCCCGCCTGTGTCTCGATCTCCGCCTCCTCCACTGCGCGCATCGGCAGCTTCGTGGCGAGGCCGAGCTGGATGCCGACCACGCTCGGCGGAGTCTCGTTCGGTGGCGTCTCACGCATGGATGAAGACCGTTCCCCTCGTGCCGTCGATCGTCACCGGCGCGCCGACCTCGACCCGCCGACCGGCCACGTCGATGCCATGGTCACCGATCACCAGTCCCTGCACCGCCACGACGGCGGGCACGCCTGCGCCGCGGGTGACCACGGCGGCATGGCTCTCCGGGCTGCCGAGCACCGTCATCACTCCTGCCGCCTGCACCATCACGGGCACATCGCCTGGCGAGCTGGTCTTCAACGCGATGATCACCGCCCGGCCGGCGTCGATCGCGTCGAACGCCTCGTCCTGATCGACATGGAGTTCCCCCGTTGCCGTTCCCGGACTCGCGGGTCGGCCGTGCGCGGTCACTTCACCCACTGCTTCGGAAACCTCAACCATCGTGACGTCGAAGGTGCGGAGTTGCACGTACCAGAGCTCGCCCTGCTCGATCACGATCTCCACCTCGACCGGCGATCCGAGTTCCTCCTCGAGTCGGGCCGCGTCCGCACGCAATCTGGCCGCGATCGCCGGCAGGCGTGGCTCGATGCTCGCCGCCGCCTCGACGGCGATGGTGCCGGCCATGACCGCATCGCCGCGGCGTCGCCACCCGATCGAACCCGCCAGGCCCGGCTCACCGGTGACCGGATCCCGACTCGTCACCACGCCGGCCCCGGACTCGTCATCACGCGTCGCGTCGACCTGGCGTTGCACGATCACCGCCGTCGGCGGCACGGCGTCGACGCCCATCGCCCGCACGATCGTCTCCACCCGAAGTCCCCGGGTCGACGCAACCACGGCGGCGACGGCCTCCGGAACGGCCTCGGGCTCCACGTCCAGCACCGTCTCGAACGCGCCCGGGAGCGAGATCGATGCCCCCGAGCGCACGGCGAACGTGGGGGTCACCCCGGTGCTTCGCAGCTCGTCGAGCGCGTCTGCGAGATCCGCGAACGCCCTCGTGACGACGCCGACCTCCACGCCCTCGGCGACCTCCGCCGCCGCGTCGATGGGCAGGACGATCGCCGCCGGCACCGGCAGTCCCATCCGGAGCAACTCCTGCAGTCCGCACGCCTTGCCGCCGTGCCGCAGCGGATCGAGCGGCGCGCCATCGCCGGCGATCACCACGATCCCCGAGCGTTGCTCCCCTGCGTCCGTCACCCCATGAGTCTGCCCCGCCGCGTCTCTCACAGTCGGGAGTATTGCTGTCAGGAGTTCGCCCGAGTCCCACCGCGACATCACGCCACGTTTTGCGACATGCGACAAGGGCCTCGGGACGGTCGTTGTCGCACGTCGCAAAACGTGGCGTGCTTCACCGACCGGGAGCGTCCGTTGTCGGCGTCAGATCAGTTCTTCGGCAGGTCCTTGAACGGCGTGCCCTTGTCGGGCCCCGGCTCACGGGGCAGACCGAGAATCCGCTCACCGATGATGTTGCGCTGGATCTGATCGGTCCCGCCGTAGATCGAGGGGCCGGGCGAGAAGGTCGTCAGCTCGCCGACCGCACCGTTGGTCGTGGTGTCGCTGGAACCCCACAGCATGGCGTCGGCCCCGAGCACGGCGCAGCCGACGTCGCGGAAGGTGCGGAACATGTCGGACATGTGGAGCTTGCCGATGTTGGGTTCGGCGCCGGTCCGCTGGTTCGGGTCCTTGGCCCGCAGGGTGCCGAGCCGGTTGATCTCGATCAGCGAGTAGAGCTTCATCAGGTCCTGACGCAGGACCGGGTCCTGGATCTTGCCGGACTTCGTGGCGAGGTCCACATAGTGCTGCCAGAGCCCGGGACCGAGGGCCGGCACACCGCCCTCGCTGCGCTCCCGCTTGGCGAAGTCGGTCACGGGCCGCTGCAGCGCCTTGCCCAGCTTGCCCGGGGTGGCGGTCTGCGGCTTCTTGCCGGCGGAACCGAGCGACGCCCGCTCGAACATCAGCGTGGAGTTGGCGACGGCCCAGCCGTTGCTGAGCCCGCCGATCATGTTGGCGTCGAGCACCCGGGCCTCGTCGATGAAGACCTCGTTGAAGAGCGCCCGGCCGGTCATCTCGGTGAGCGGCCGCACCGTGACACCGGGCTGGTCCATCTCGAAGGCGAAGTAGCTGATGCCCTTGTGCTTCGGTGCATCGGGATCGGTGCGGGCGATGAGCATGCCCCAGTCGGCGACCTGACCACCGGACGTCCACACCTTCTGGCCGGTGATGACCCACTCGTCGCCGTCCTTCTCGGCCTTGCAGGCGAGACCGGCGAGATCCGAACCCGCACCCGGCTCGGAGAACAGCTGACACCAGCCGACCTGACCGGTCAGGATCTCGGGCACGAACTGGTCGATCTGCTCCTGGGTGGCATGGGCGGCGATCGTCGGCGCGGCGAGCATCCAGCCCAGGCCGGACGACGGCGGACCCATGACCCCGCGCTCCGCCATCACCGTGTTGGCAACGGCCGCGAGGTCGCGGCCCCACCCCTTGCCGCCGGCGTTCTCCGGCAGCGTCGGATGGGCGTAGCCGGTCGGCGCGAGACGCGCCCACCACTCCTCGACAGTGAGGCTCTCGTCCCAGTTGGCGTCCAGCCAGGATTCGAGATCGGCTCGGACTTCTTCCGCGGTCGGCATGGGCGTGCTCATGGAAGGGAGCGTAGCAAGAAGTTAGCGAGCGTTCACTTCCCGTCGATCAGGAGGCGAGGCACTCCAGGACCTCGGCGACGATGAGCGCCCGGTAGGCATCGCGGCCGGGTTGCGTGAGGTGCGGCTGCGCACCGTTGTCGATCCAGGCGGGATCCGGATTCCACGCGACGTACTCGGCATCTGCATGGAGTACTGCCTCCTCGGCGAGCATCGCGTTGAACGGCGGAGCGGTGACATCGAGACCCCAACCGGTGATCGCATCCGAGGGGCCGATGAGGCGGACACACGCGTTCGGCACCTCTGCCAGCCAGGCGGCGATGAGGGGCCGCACCGCCTCGACGGTCGTCGGCGGCGCCGTCTCGCCTGCCGGAACGTGCATGTCGTTGGATCCCAACGCGATCACGAGGACATCGGGGTTCATACCCTCGCGCTCCGGAAGATTCCACAATCCCGGATAGGACTCGTCGACGGTGACACCGGTCCAGCCGGTCACCCATGCCTGCGTACCCGCGGCAACGAGATCGTCGGTGATCAGCGTTTCGGTTCCGAAGGCAGACGTCTGCTCGCTGAGCATGACCAGCGAGTCCCCGACGACTGCGACGGACGGAGCCGCGGGATCACCCGTCCACGTGCCGGTCGCGCACGAGGAGATCACCATCGTCGCAGCAACGAGGGACGCCGCCGGAAAGACCCTGTGAGACATGTGTCTCGGACAGTACGGCACATCTCGCGGAGCCTCAAGGCGTGTCAGCAATCCTCACCTTCACACGGGTGACACTCCGCCTGGAGGGTCACATGATCGATGCCCCGCTCCCCCAACGCGATCGACAACCGTTCGGTGACCACCTGCGCCTCGTGGAGATCCTCGGTGTCGACCTGGACGTGGGCGGTGAGGCTCACGGTGTCGCCGTCGAGGGTGCGCACATGGAGATGGTGGGCGTCCGTGACCAGCGGGTCGTCGAGCATCAGCGTCCGGAGGCCGACCATGTCCACCCCCTCCGGCACCGCGTCCATGAGCACCCGAAGCGACGTCGCACCGAGGCGGAGCGCCGACCACACGATCAACACGGTGACCACCAGCGACGCGGCGGGGTCGACCCAGTCCGCGCCGGTCGTGAGCACGAGCACCCCGCCGATCAGGACGACGAGCGAGCCGGCGGCATCGGCCGCGAGGTGCAGCACCGCGCCCTCGACGTTGAGGGAATGGCCATGGCCCATGTGAAGCCAGCGGGCCGAGAAGCCGTTGACGGCCAACCCGACCAGCGCCAACACGACCACACCCAGGCCCTCGACCTCGTGGTCACCGTCGAATCGCCGAATCGCCTCGATCACGATCCACACCGCCCCGGCCAGCAGGAGCACACAGTGCAGCAGCCCGCCGAGCGCATCGGCGCGCCGGAACCCGAAGGTGAACCTCCCCGACGGCGGCCGGGCCACGACCGCGGCGATCCCGACGGCGAGGAACAGCGACACGACATCGGATCCCTGGTGGATCGAATCGGCCAGGAGCGCGATCGAGCCGAACGCGATCGCCCCGACGACCTGCACCACGAGCAGGACCGTGTTCGCCCCCGCCGCGACGGTCAGGTCACGGATGGGGCGCGGCGAGCCCGGGGAGTGGTCGTGATGGTGCGCCACCCCTCGATTGAACCACCTACGCCGGGAGCGGCGTGTTCAGATAGCTCACGTTGTCGAGCAGGATCTTCTTCTGATCGACGGCGTCGAACTCCTTCAACTCGACCAGATAGTCGAGCGGCTGGGGCAGCCCCTCGATGTGGGGCCAGTCCGAGCCGAAGATGACGTGATCGGGGCCCATGAGCTCGGCGACCTCGTTGACGTCGTCCTCCCAGAACGGGTTCATCCACACATTCGCCTTGAAGGTGTCGACCGGATGATCGGTGAACCAGCCGAAGCTCTTCTTGGCCGTCTGGTCGAACTTGCGGAACGTCGGACGCAGGAAGTCCGATCCGTTCTCGACGGAGGCGACCCGCAGGCGGGGGAACCGGTCGAAGATCTTCTGGAAGACCGCCTGGATCAGCCAGTCCTGTGCGGCGCGCTCGATGGAGAAGCTCCCGATGCTCGGACCGCCGTAGTTCCCCTTGCTGATGCCGGCCGCCGAGAAGCGGTTGTCGGCGTAGCCCTGGGTGCTGTAGCCCGAGTCGGCCGCGTGGACGACCACCGTGATGCCGGCCTCGTTGATCCGCGACCAGACCGGATCGAAGTGCGGGTCGAACGGCGACAGCACGCCGGCGGGCGTCGTGACCGGGGCCGGCCGCATGACCACCACGCGAGCGCCGGCGGCGACGACCTTGTCGACCTCGGCCGCAGCCGCGTCGACATCGCCCAGGCAGAGGTAGGGCGCACCGAAGATCGTGTCCTGGTAGGCGTAGCCCCAGTCCTCGAGCAGCCACTGGTTGAACGCCGACATCATCACCGCACATGCCTCGACATCGTCCTTGATGAGCTCCTCGTAGAGCACACCGAGCGTCGGGAAGAGCCAAACACCCTGGAGTCCCTGTGTCTCCAGCAGCGCGGCACGAGCGTCGTTGTTCATGTAGTAGTCGGGCAGCGGCTCGCGCTCCTTCAGCATGTCCATCGGGCTGCGCCCCTCCGGGTTGCCCTTGAAGTACTCGTGCAGCGCACCGGGCATCGCCACCGGGTCCCACGTGGGGTTCACGACCGCATGACTGATCTGCCCACCGACGAGGTGGTACTTGCGACCGTCCTTCTCGATCCACTGAACGACACGCGGCTGCATCTCGGCCGGCACGTGCCGGGTGAACGCGTCGAGCGCCTCGTAGTAGTGGTTGTCGGCGTCGAACGGCTTGAAGTCGAGATCCTCGGGCGTCATGACATCCAGAGTATCCGGCCGCTACAGC
>BQJV01000042.1 GCA_021604885.1 Acidimicrobiales bacterium | reverse complement strand
GGACGAGGAGGCGCTGCGCGACCGGGTCGAGGCGCTACGCGAGTCGTGACCGGGCGCGATCGACCGCGTCGACAAGTGCGTCGACGGTCGGCCGATCCTCGGGTCCTTGCGAGTGGTGAATCCAGCGCACGACGCCGTCCGCGTCGATCACGACATCCCCGCCGAGCTGGCGGGTGTCCTCGGTCGGGCGACGGAGCGCTCGCCAGTGTCCGGCGCGGAGCAGCTCGAGGTAGCGGCGTGCGGCACGCAATCCCCACACCCGGGTGGTGCGGCCCCGTCCGAATCCGAATGCGCGATACCCCTCGCGCTCCGGATCGCGCAGAACGGCGAAGCCGAGCTGCTTGTCGTGCTCGTAGCTCGCGAGATCGGCGGTCTGTGTGAACGTGACGAGCGCGACGATCGTGTCGTCTCCGAAGTCGGCGATGCGGTCGCGCACGGCGACCGCGTGGGCGGCACACGGCAGTCAATGGATGTGGCGATGAAAGATGAGCACCACGACGGAACCGCGCTGTCGGTCGAGCCGCCACGGCACACCACCGCCGTCCTCGAACACGAGGGGTGGCGCGGTGTCGCCGACGTCCGTTCGACTGTCGTGCATCGACAGGCAGTGTAGGATAGGAAATGTACGGACATTTGTTCGGGTGAGGAGATGCGGAGAATGATCTTCGAACAGCACTATCTCGAATGCCTGTCGCAGGCCTCGTATCTGATCGGCGACGAGGGCACCGGCCGCGCCGTGGTGGTGGATCCGCGCCGCGATGTGGCGCCCTATCTCGAGTCGGCGGCGGAGCACGGGCTGACGATCGAGATGGTGATCGAAACGCACTTCCACGCCGACTTCCTGTCGGGACACCTCGAGCTCGCCGCTGCGACCGGCGCCGAGATCGCCTACGGATCACGGGCCGACGCGGAGTTCGACATCCGTCCGCTCGCCCACGGCGAACGGATCGACCTCGGCACCGTCGAGCTCGAGATACGTCACACCCCCGGACACACCCCCGAGTCGATCTCGATCGTCGTCCACGACGGCGGCGACGCCCCGTACGGGGTGCTCACGGGCGACACGCTCTTCATCGGCGATGTCGGCCGACCGGACCTGCTGGCGTCGCGTGGCGTCACGAGCGACGACCTCGGGTCGATGCTCTACGACTCCCTCCACGAGCAGCTGATGACGCTGCCGGACGCCACCCGGGTGTTCCCCGCCCACGGCGCCGGATCGGCGTGCGGCAAGAACCTCTCGACGGAGACCACGTCGACCATCGGCGACCAGCGCACGTCCAACTACGCCGTCGCGCCGATGAGTCGGGAGGAGTTCGTGGCGGTCGTGACCGACGGCCAGAGTGCGCCGCCTGCGTACTTCTCCTTCGACGCGAACCTCAACCGCGAGAACCGTCCGCTGCTCGACGAGGACCTGCTGCCACCGGCCATGACCATCGACGAGATCGTGCGCGCCCAACGCCAGGGCACCGTGGTCCTCGACACCCGCGATCCCAACGAGTTCGCGGTCGGACACCTGCTCGGCGCGATCAACATCGGGCTCGCCGGCCGCTACGCCGAGTTCGCCGGCGGGGTGATCCAGCCCGGAGCCTCGATCGTCCTCGTGACCGACGTCGGTATGGAGACCGAGGCCAAGAACCGGTTGGCCCGCATCGGGTTCGACAACGTGATCGGACATCTGGCGGACCCGCTCGTCGCGTTCATGGGCAACCCGGATGATGTGGTCGGGAGCTCCCGACTCGACGTCGAGGCGCTCGCCCGTGCCCGTGCCGACGGCGAGGTGCAGTTGGTCGACGTCCGCCAGCCCGGCGAAACCGCCGCAGGCACCATCGAGGGAGCCATCGAGATCCCGCTCACCCGGCTGAACGAGCGCCTGGCCTCGCTCGACGCCGCGAAGTCCACGGTCGTGTACTGCGCAGGCGGATACCGGTCGTCCATCGCGGCGAGTCGGCTCGTCGCCGCCGGGTTCCGCGACGTGAGCGATCTGCTCGGCGGATACGGCGCCTGGGTGTCGGCCCAGGGCTGACCTCTACGCTGGAGGGAAGGAAAGGGGACTCCATGTTCGATGTACTTCCGGATCGCGTGCCCTGGTACGTGGTCGGACCCGGCCTCGGTCTCCTGATCGTCGGCCTCTTCTTCGTCGCCAACCAGCCGCTCGGCGCGAGCGGTGCCTACGTCCAGACCTCCGGGCTGCTGCGGCGTCGCACCGACATCGCTGTCTGGCGGGTCTGGTACTTCGTCGGCATGTTCGCCGGCGGGCTCGTCGTCACCCAGGTGCTACGCGAGGGCTCCGAGGTGCGCAGCGGCTACGACGCGATGCGCGGCGTCTGGCCGCTCTGGGTCGTCCTTCCGCTCATCTTCGGTGGCGCGACCATGCTCGGCTTCGGCGCCGGCCGCGCCGGTGGGTGCACCAGCGGCCACGGCCTCTGCGGCACCGCGCAACGATCGCCGGCGAGCGTGGCGGTGACCGCGACGTTCATGGCCGTCGCCATCGCCACCACCTTCGTGCTCCGCATCGCGACCGGAGGTGACCTGTGAAGCTCAACCTCGTCGGCCTCCTCTTCGGTGCCCTGTTCGGTGGCCTGCTCGCGGGTGCTCAGCTCCACGAGTACGACACGATCCACGCGATGCTCCGTCTCGACGAGCCGGACGTCTTCCTCATCATGGCCTCCGCCATCGGCGTGTCGGCACCGCTGCTCTACGTCCTCGAGCGGCGTCGGGCCCGGTCGGTCTTCGGTGGCGACGTGCGTTTGTCGCGTTCGCGTCCCGAGCGCCACCACTGGCAGGGCGGTGCCTTGTTCGGTCTCGGTTGGGCGATTGCCGGCACCTGTCCGGCACCCGCGCTCGTGATGGTGTCGTCCGGCGCGATGCTCGGACTCGTCGCGATCCCGGGCATCTTCCTCGGCCTGTACCTGAACGAACGCTCCGCGGGCACCGCCGACCATGTCGGCGACGGCGAACACCGCGAGCTCGAACCCGCCTGATGACCGACGTCCATGGCGAACGACTCGCCTCGATCGTCTCGTTCGTCGACGCCGACGTGCTCGATGTTGGCTGCGGCGCCGGTGCGCTCGTGCGGTGGATGCGGACCCAGGGCGCCCGGCCGGTCGGTGCGGAGTGCTCCGAGACGATGCGCGAGATGGCGTGCACTTCCGATCCGGATCATCGAGAGGACTACCTCGACGCCGTCGCCCAGGACCTGCCGTTCCCCGACGCGTCCTTCGACATCGTCGTGTTCTCGTACTCGCTGCACCATGTGCCGGCGGACGCCATGACCGACGGCCTGCGTGAGGCCCGTCGGGTGCTGCGTCCCGGCGGCTCGCTCGTGAGCCTCGAGCCGATTCCCGAGGGCGCGGAGCACGACATCGCGGCGCTGATCGACGACGAGACCGAGGTCCGTCGGCTGGCCCAGCTCGCGCTCGATGACGTGACCGACTTCGAGCCGCTCGCCCATCTCGAGTACGAGAGCCACAACGACTACGCCGACTGGGACGCGTGGGAGACCGTCGTGGTGGGCATCGATGCCACGCGGGCCTCGGCGATGAACATCCATCGTGACGCTGCACGCGAGCTCTTCGAGACCACGGCCGAGCGGCAGAACGACGGTGGCTATCGGTTCACGGAGCGCAACCTGCTCCGGGTGTTCACGGCGGTCTAGATCGAACGGTCGCGATCCGCCCAGTACGGGTCGCGTAGCCGGCGGGTGTAGAGCTTGCCGTTGGGCTGGCGGGGAAGCTGCTCGTGGACGTCGATCGACCGGGGGACCTTGTGGCGCCCCAGGCGCTCGCGGGCGTAGGCGAGCAGATCCTCCACGGCGTTGGCTCCCGCGTCCGGCGTGAACTCCACCGCGGCTTTCACCTGCTCGCCCCACTCCTCGTCGGGGATGCCGAAGACGGCGACGTCGACCACCGACGGATGGTCGAGCAGCGCCTGCTCGACCTCGGTCGGATAGATGTTGACGCCGCCCGAGATGATCATGTTGGTCGCACGATCCGCGAGATGGACCCATCCGGCAGCATCGACCGAGCCCATGTCGCCGAGGGAGAACACGCCGGGCGCGAGGTACGACGCCTCGGTCTTCTCCGGCGCGTTCCAGTACTCGAACGGACGGTCGCTCCCGGGGGTGTGGCAGTAGAGGGTGCCCACCTCGCCGGGCGGAAGCCGCGTCCCCTCGTCGTCGACCGCGAACACGTCGAATCCCGCCACCGGGCGGCCGACGGTGCCCGGGTTCGCCAGCCACTCCTCGGCGTCGACGCGGGTGAACACCCCGGCCTCCGACGTGCCCCAGTACTCGGTGAGGATCGGGCCGAACCACTCGATCATCTGCCCCTTCACCGTCGGGCTGATCGGCGCCGCGCCGTGCAGCACGATGTCGAGCGGTGAGGGATCGAATGCCTCGCGGATCTCGTCGGGCAGACGGAGAAGACGGACCATCATGGTCGGCACGAGGTGCGTGCGACGCACGTGCAACTCGCCGATGAGGTCGAGCGTGCGTGCCGCGTCGAAGCGCCGCATGAGATGGAGATGGGCGCCGTTGCAGAGATCGAAGAATCCGTAGCCGCCGACCGCGGCGTGGTACGCGGGCCCGGTGATCAGCTGTGTGCCCGAACCGTCGAAGCCGACCTGATGCCCGAGCCGTTCCTGGAGGGCGAGCATCGCCGTGACCGTCGCCGGAACGGCGCGCTTGACGCCCTTCGGATGACCGGTCGTGCCGGACGTGTAGCTGAAGCGCGAGCCCGGCGGTCCGTCGAGCGCGAACGGCGCGGTCGACGCACGCGCGATGAGCGCGTCGAGTTCGGCGCCGAGGGTGACGACCGGGATCTCGTCAGGCACGAGGTGGGCCAGTTCGGTCTCGGCGATGACCAGCGCGGCGGTCGCGTCCCGCACCACATAGTCGACCTCGTGGGGCGCGAGGAGTCCGTTCACCGGCACGAACCACACGCCGCTGAGCACGGCCGCGAGATAGACCTCGAACACCTCGACGCGATTGTCGGTGAGCAGCGCGATGTGGCCACCCTCGGGCACGCCCACCTCCTCGCGCAGCGCATGGCCGAGCCGCGTCGCCCGATCGACCAGTTCGGCGCGGGTCCGCCGTTCGCCGAGGTCATCCGTGAGAGCGAGCGCGTCCGGCTCCGCGGCCGCGAGGTCGAGGATCATCAGCCGCCGGTGGTCGACCAGTGCCAGGGTTCGCTGGGGAGGTTGATGAGCCCGTAGTCCCCGGCGACCTCGCTCATGACCTGGAACACGGCGGTGCTGCGACTGCGGATGATGGAGCCGTTGTAGGTGAAGTCGATTGCCAGTCCGCGCTCGTGGGCGGACCGACCGGGGCGTGCGGTCGGCGGGCGGCACTGGTAGGCGGGCATCTCCCAGATCGCGTAGTCCGATGTGCCGCAGTGGGAGCGTCGGAGGTTGATCTGGGAATCGGAGCTCCGGTAGCCGCCGCCCGACAAGGGATAGCCGCGGGCCTCCATCGCCGCGAGGAAGCCTTCGACCTGATCCGCGATGAGCACGTTCACCACGATGCCGCGCACGGTCGTGAGCTCGACCGGGGCGTCGTTCGGGATGGTGACGGGTCCGGTCTCGCGGTTGCGCTGCGCGATGGCGTCGGCGATGCGTTGCTCCTCGGCCTTGATCTCGGCGGCCAGCTCGGCGTCGAGGGTTTCGAGTGCGGCGACTTCGGCGAGTCGGGCGTCGAGCCGGTCCTCGACGGCGCGCAGCGCGGTCTCCTCCGCGGCGTAGGCCTCGTCGAGGGCCGCCTTGTGGCGGGCGACCTCGGCCGCCTGGGCTTCCTGCTCCGCGGTGGTGGCCGCGGCGTCTTCGCGCTGGCGGCTGAGTTCGGCTCCGAGGGCGCGGAGCTCGTCGATGATCTCGGTGGTGTTGCCGGTGCCGAAGTCGATCAGCGCCTCGGTGCGGGCGTACTGCCACGGGTTCTCGTCCAGCGCGGCGTTGTCGGAGTTCGGGCCCTGGAAACCGACGAACGCGTTGACCGCCGTGTTCTGGAGCAGCTGCTTCACGGCATCGATGTGACGCTCGAGATCGTTGATGCGCAGCTGGGCTGCGATCTCCTCGGCGATCGCAGCGTCGACGCGACGCTGGGCGGCATCGAGGGCGGCCTGTTGCGCGTCGATCGACTCGCGGAGCTTGTCGAGCTCGGCCGCGAGCGTCTCGGCGTCGACGGTGAGCGCGTTGACGAGGATCTCGATGTCGGCCGTGTCCTCCTGCACCTCGCGACGTTGCTCGCGCAGCTCGTCCGGGCTGTCGGCGGCACCGGCGAGTGATGCCGTGAAGGCGGACGCGACGAAGACGATGGCCAGAAAGGCACGACGGCGGCGGAAGCGACGGAGGACGGTCATGACGGAGGGGTGCACACGGTCTGTTCGTCACAGAAACGCAATGAACGGGGAGAAACGGTACCCGACGAGGGGAGCAGGGGAAACTGCGGGGATTCAGTCGTTCTTCATCGTCTGGCCGCCGTCGACGGGGATCACCGTGCCGGTCACGTAGGAGGAGGCCGGCAACGCGAGGTTGAGCACCATGTGGGCGACCTCCTCCGGATCGCCGTAGCGGCGCAGTGCGGTCCGGCGGCGGGCGAACTTCTCGCGGTGCTCCGTCGGGATCACGTCGGTCATGCCGGTGAGGATCGGCCCCGGGCAGATTGCGTTCACCGTGATGCCGTCGGCGGCGAGGTCGACCGCGAGGGCCCGGGTGAGGCCGATCACGCCGTGCTTTGCCGTCGTGTACGGGAGCGTGCCCCGCTGGGCGCCGAGGCCCTCGGTCGACGAGATGTTGACGATGCGCCCCTCGCCACTGGCGCGCAGGTCCGGGAGGCAGGCCCGCACCATGCGCTGGTGGGCCGTGAGCAGCACGTCGATGGCGAGCGCCCACGAGTCCTCGAAGTCGTCGGCGTCGATCGGCGCGCCGATGGAGATGCCGGCGTTGTTGATCAGGACGTCGACCGGGCCGAGGTCCGTACGGATCCGGTCGACGACCGCCGAGATGGCGTCGGGGTCGGTGACGTCCAGTACGTAGCCGGCAGCCTCGCCGCCGACCGCGGTGATCTCGCCGACGACGGCGTCCACGTCCGCCTGACGCAGGTCGGTCACCGCGACCTTCGCGCCCTCGTCGGCAAAGAGGTGTGCTTCCGCCCGTCCCATACCGGAGGCCGCGCCGGTCACCAGCACCACCTTTCCGGCGACGGAGCGGCTGTGGCTGGTGAGGCGGGGATTGGTCATCGGTCTCGCGATCAGTCGTCCCACGCGAGGCGGAACTCGAGATCGTGAACGTAGCGCTCACCCGGACGGAGCGCGGCCGACGGCGCCCAGTGGAGGTTGGGCGCGTCGGGAACGTGTTGCGGTTCGAGGCAGAACGCGCCGAACGGGTCATGCGTGCGTCCGTCCGCTCCCGGGCTGCCCGAGAGAAATGCGCCGGTGTAGAACTGCACGGCCGGCTGGTCGCTCCACACCTCGAGCGCTCGTCCCGTCGGGTGGGTGACGCGGGCATGACGCCGCAGGCCCGTGCCGTCCACCATGAAGCAGTCGTCGTACCCGTTGGGCAGACCGAAGCCGAGTCGGTCACCGAGCCGCGTCGCGTCGCGGAGATCATGGAGCGTGTCGGCGACCGGGTGCGGTGGCCCGCTCGGGAGCGTCGCCTCGTCGACGGGGACGACCGAGGTCGCGTGGATCCGGACGACGTGATCGCGCACGTCGGCTTCGGCCGGTCCGCCGAGGTTCCAGTACGTGTGATTGGTCATCGACACGACCGTGGGCTGATCGCAGGTCGCCTCGTGCCGGATGTGGATCGTGCGGCCGTCGAGGCGGAACGTCACCGCGGCGTCGAGCGCGCCCGGGAACCCCATTTCGCGGTCCGGGCTCGTGCGGCGGAACGTGATGGCGTCGTCAGTGGGCTCGCTGTCCCACACGAACCGGGAGAAGCCGAACGACCCGCCGTGCAGTTGGTTGTCGCCCTCGTTGGCATCGAGCGCGTAGGCGATGTCGTCGATCGTGAACATCGCGCCGCCGATTCGATTGGCGAATCGTCCGACGGTGACGCCCAGGTACGGGTTGCGGACCGGGTCTTCGTACGCCTCGATCGAGTCGTGTCCGAGCGACAGGGGGACGGGGCCGTCCGGGCCGGGGACCTCGATCCGGGCGAGCGTGGCCCCCAGGTCCAGGAGTTCGATCGCGAGGCCGCTCGGACTCTCGAGGCGATGGCGGTGCACGGGCGTCGCCGACTGCAAACGATGGCCGGCGGTCATTCCATACGGCGAGGACACGGGAACTACCGTACGACTTCTGCCACCGAGGAGGTGCTGGGGTGACGACCGCGGCCGAGCTCGCCGACGAGCTGCTGAACATGACCGTCGACGTGCTGACCGACCTCGAGGCGCACCATGCGCCCGCGCTCGAACTCCCACGGGTTTTCGGCGGCTACCTCGTGGGAGCCGACGCCCGAGCCGACCTCGCGTTCACCCTCGGGCTCCTGCACGCCGAGGGCATCGAGGAGGTGGCGGGCGTGCGCTGCGACGATGTCGCGCTCGAGATCGTGCGGCGACTCGATGGCCCGACGACGCACAGCTTCTACTCCTACCGTGCGGCCGAGACGCTCGTCCGACTCGGTGGGCTCGACGACAATCCGCGTCTGGCCCACTGGACGGCCGAGGATGTGGCGAACGTGGAGTCGGCGATCGACTCGACGTCGATGCTGTCGATGCTCGACGACGGCACGCTGCCCAACAACTTCGCGGTCGTGCTGACCCGTTGTGAGATCGCCCGGCGGGCGCTCGGGCGGCTTCCCGAGGACAACCGGCTCGGCGAGTTGCTCGACAAGCTGCGCGGGCTCTTCGGCGGGTTGTCCTATGGCTGGTGGGACGACTTCGGTGGCGCGAACTACGACATGTACACGCCCGACGTCTACCTCTTCGCCGAGCCGTTCGCCGACGAGCTCGGCGAGAGTTGGGAGACCGGCCTGCGCGCGGTGCTGCGGGATCTCGCCGATGTCGCCACGCCCGGCGCGGCGGTCTCGTGGGGCCGATCGACCGGTGCCCTCGGCGTCGTGATGAACGTCGAGCTCGGCGCGACGGCGGTCGGTCGGGAGATGAGCGACGACCCGGCGGCGTGGCTGGGCAAGGCGGCGCTCGCGGCGCGCTCGCTGCGGGGCTGGTTCGCCGACGGTGTGGTCACCGCTCACCAGCACAAGATGACGATGGGCTACCGCGGCCCCGAGCGTCGGCTGCAGATGACGCTCGACCTGCTCGGGAAGCTCGTGCAGGCCGTCGGCGAGTTGCGTCGGGGCGGCGATGTCGAGGCGGCCAGTCCGGCCGCCAGCTTCGGTGCCGTGGACCGCCTCGTGCGGTTCGAGGACGACCGGGAGTCCGGGGTGTGGGCGCACCGGGGCGGTGGCGTCGACTTCGTGCTGCCGTTCGTCGGTGGATTCTGGGGCGACTACGCGGCGTCGCCGCGGCTCCCCGGCACCTTCGAGACGGCGGTCGACAGCAACCAGCACATCGGCTGGCTCCCCGTGATCCACGCGGACGGCACCGTCCGTTCCACCCAGGGGCCGCCGACGTCGCTCGCCCACGGACCGGGCCGGCTGGACGCCGCGTACGACCGTTTCAGCTCGTTCGACTTCGGCGCGCAGAAGCCGGCGAGCATCCCGATCGAGGGCGAACGGCGCGCGACCTATCGGGTCGAGGGTCGGTCGCTGGTCATCGAGGAGGAGCTCGAGCTGGATCGTGACCCGGCGACGGTCGACGCGATCTCGATCTCGATCCCCGAGACGACCGCCCGTCCACTCGCCGTCGAGTTCTCCACCGATGCGCCCCACACGACCACGACCGTCGACACGGCGGGCATGCAGAAGCACCGGTCGTTCTGGCACGAGCACCGCCGCAGCCACGAACTCGTCCTCGAACCCGCTCGCTCGGTGTCCTACCGATGTCGGGTCACCCCCGCGCTGCGAGTGTCGAGCACCGCGCACGGGCACTGGTACGACTCGAGCCTCTGGGACCCGCTCGGCGACCGGGTGACCCGCCACTCGTCGGGTTGGATCCTCGAGGATCCCGCGGCGATGTGTGGGTTCGACGTGGCCCACATCCACTGGCCGGAGTGGACGAGCGGCCCGACCCCCGAGGCGGCCGAGCGCACGATCGGCAGGCTCCGCGAGGCCGGCGTCACCATTTTCTGGACGCAGCACAACCGGGTGCCCCATCTCCATCAGGACGCCGCTGACATGTACGCGGTGTGGGCGGCGAACGCCGACGTTGTCGTGCACCACAGCGAATACGGCCGCGCCGTGATGGAGCGGGAGTACACCTACGGCGAGCACACCCGCCACGGTGTGATCCCCCACGGGCACTGGGGGCACATGCTGCAACCCCTGCGTCCGGCCGGTGGCAAGGCAGAGGCCGAGACCGCGTGCGGGATGGACGCGGTGCCGCTGCGGCTCGGCGTCGTGGGCGCACCGCGGGTCCAGAAGGACGTGCAGCTCGTCATCGACGCCGTGCACGCGAGCGCCCGCGACGACATCGAATTGCGCGTCTGGAGCCTGGGCGACGAGACGGTGCCGGACGACCCGCGGATCATCGCCGAGCGCTACGAGATGACCGACCATGCGGTCTACGCCCGCCGGCTCTACACCCTCGACGCGTTGGTCATGCCGTTCACCGAGGGGATGTTGACGACGGGAACCATGGCCGATGCCATCGGCGCCGGGATCCCGACGCTCGCGTCCTCGTGGGGCTATCTCCGTGAGGCCCTGGGCAACGCGGCGATCTACTACGGCGACACGGCGGACGACCTCGCTGCCTGCGTCGACGGGCTGAGCGCCGACCAGCTCGCTGCCTGTCATGCGGCCATGCCCGAGCGACAGGCCGCCCTCGACTGGGAGCCGATCGCCGAGGCGACCCTCGCCCTGCTCGACGAGGTCGTCGCGGGGCGCGCTACTTGGTGATGCGGGGCTCGGCGAAGACCGCCCGGAGGCGCTCCTCGAAGTGGGCGAGGGGCGGGGTGGGGTAGTCGGGGTCGAACGACATCTGGTCCCAGTCGTCGGCGAACGTGACCGCCAGGTCGAACCACGGCTCGTCGCGGTACGCCTCGCGGGCATCGGGATCCCAACCGAAGTGGTGGTTGTAGGCCGCCCCCTGGAAGACCTGGTGGTGCTGGATCAGCTGGTAGAGCTCGGGCCGGACATAGGGGGCGAGCACCTCGGCCGACATCGATGCGTGGTTCGCGGTCGACACGAACTTGCCGATGTCGTGGCACAACGCGGTGATGACGAGTTCGTCGTCGGCGCCGTCGGCTTCGGCCCGCGCCGCAGTCTGCAGCGAATGCGTCAACTGGTCGACCGCGTAGCCGTCGACGCTGTGACGCAACCACTCGAGCATCGGGATGATCCGGTCGGCGACCTGCCTCTGGCTGGCGAGTGTCAGCTCGCGGATCTCCAGCCACTCCTCGGTCGAACCCTCGTCCATGCGCGTGAACATGGTGACCAGTATCCCCCTGTTCGGCCGATCGAGCGAACGGGCCGCGGTGGTCCGCTGATCGGATTCCGTCGGCGGTCGCGGGTCGGGTTAGCGTCGCCTCCATGGAACTGGGATTCACGTGGGGTTACTGGACGCGGGCGATGCCCGACAACCTCGTCGAGCTGAGCAAGGCCGCCGAGGACGCCGACTTCGACTGCATCTGGTCGGCGGAGTCGTGGGGCAGCGATGCCTTCTCGCCGCTGGCCTACATCGCGGCGAACACGGACCGGATCAAGCTCGGCACCGGCGTGGTCCAGCTGTCGGCTCGCACCGCTGCGGCGACGGCGATGCACGCCGTGACGCTCGATCACCTCTCCGGCGGCCGGGTCATTCTCGGGCTCGGTGTGTCGGGGCCGCAGGTCGTCGAGGGGTGGTACGGCATGCCCTCACGAAAGCCGCTCGCACGCACGCGCGAGTACGTCCAGGTCCTGCGCCAGATCATGGATCGCGAAGGCCCGGCGGAGTTCCAGGGCGAGCACATCCAGATGCCCTACACCGGTGAGGGTGCCGAAGGGCTCGGGAAGCCGCTGAAGATCATGACGCACCCCCTGCGTCAGATTCCGATCTGGATCGGCGCCGAGGGCCCGAAGAACGTCACGCAAACCGCCGAGATCGCCGACGGCTGGCTACCGCTCTACTACTCGCCGTTCCGGCCCGAGGTCTACGCCGACCAGCTGAAGGACGCGAAGGCGGACTTCCAGATCGCCGTCAACGTGTCGCTGAACATCACCGACGACATCGAGGCTGCGCTCTACGGCACGAAGGCGTCGCTCGGCTTCTACATCGGTGGCATGGGCGCCAAGGGGCAGAACTACCACACCAAGCTGATGGCGCGGATGGGCTACGAGGAGGAGGCGTACAAGATCCAGGACCTGTTCTTCGAGGGCAAGCGTGACGAGGCGATCGCGACCGTCCCCAGCGACTTCGCCGACGAGATCTCGCTCGTGGGATCCGTCGAGCGGATCCGCGATCGTCTCCAGGCGTGGGAAGAGAGCCCGGTCACGATGCTGAACGTCTCGGCTCGGACGCCGGAGGAAATCACGCGGATCGCCGACGTCGTCAAGGGCTGAGCCTGGTACCGGGCTGACAACCTCGTCGCCGGGCTCTAGCGTCAGGTCATGCGCGGACTCGGCGGACGTCTCGGAGCCCTCCTCGCGGTGGCAATCCTCGCCGCGGCCTGCGGCGGCGACGATGGCGGCAGCAGCGGCCCGGATCCCGGCGGCGACACGATCCCGCCGATCACGGATGACACGTCGCCGACCACGACCGCCGGC
>BQJV01000041.1 GCA_021604885.1 Acidimicrobiales bacterium | reverse complement strand
CCGCGCCCGCCCCGGCGATCGGGACGACCGGGTCGGTGAGCGAACCCGAGTCCGCCGACACCGCCGAGATCGGCGTTGGGCCGCACACCGAGCCGTGGCCGGACGACCCCCGCCTCGATCCGGCGCTGCTGGCCGACGGCGACCGCCGCAACGTGCTCGACCAGTACCGCTATTGGACCGTCGAGGCCATCGTGGCCGACCTCGACAGCCGCCGTCATCCCTTCCAGGTCGCGATCGAGAACTGGGAGCACGACCGCAACATCGGCACCGTGGTCCGCACGGCCAATGCCTTCCTCGCAGAACGGGTGCACATCGTCGGCCGTCGGAAGTGGAACCGCCGCGGCGCCATGATGACCGACGTCTACCAACACATCGATCATCACCCGACGCTCGCCGACCTTGTCGACTGGGCCGATGCGGCGGGCCTGCCGATCATCGGCATCGACAACACGGCCGGCTCGGTTCCGATCGAGACCGTCGACCTTCCCAAGCGGTGCGTGCTCCTCTTCGGGCAGGAGGGCCCGGGCCTCTCAGCCGACGCCCGCGCGGCCGCCGCGATGACCTGCTCGATCGCCCAGTTCGGATCGACGCGGTCGATCAACGCCGGCGTCGCCGCCGGCATCGCCATGCATGCCTGGATCCGCCGCTGGGCGGGGGCCGGGTCGGACGGCTAGATCGGTTCACGCGGACAGCGGTGGTCCGAGCAGCTCGACGTCGAGGGATCCGGCGAACGCGCCGAGGCGTTCCATGTCGCCCGCCATCAGCAGCTCCGGCGCCTTCGACTGGAGCTGGTGAAAGCGGCCGCCGGACGTGCCGACACCGACGATGTGGGCTTCGTCGCTCTCCACGACATACGTGTGGACCGCGCCCGGAGGCGTGTAGACGGTGCTTCCGGCTTCGACCAGGAACTCCTCATCGTCGATGATCACCCGGATCGTGCCGCTGAGGACGAGTTCCCAGTTCGGCCACGGATGGCGATGCAGCGGTGGCCCGTCGCCCTTTCCCGATCGTTCCTCGAAGAACTCCGGCGCCTCGGCATCGCCGGGGCTCACGAAGCTGAACCGGCTCGTCGGCGAGAACGACACCCACGTGCGGGAGTCGGCGGTCTCGATGGTCATGGTGGTCCTCCAGTCGTGTCGTACTGCCCAAGTATCGGCCTGTACTGTACGGTACAGTACAGGCACCCGGGCAGGACGTGTCAAGGGCACCAACGGAGAGTCGATGAGCCGACGAGATGCATACCTGGACGCGGCGATGCGCCGCTTCGTCGATCACGGTTACGTCGGCACGTCGATGGACATGCTGGTCGCGGACGTCGGCGGATCGAAGGCGACGCTCTACCGGCACTTCCCCACCAAGGCCGACCTCGTCCGCGGGCTGATGGAGCGGGTGGCCTCGACGATCGGTTCCGAGGAATACGACGCCGCGGAGAGCACCGCCTCACTCGAGGAGGAGCTGACGGCGATCGGTCGACGTGCGTGCAGCGGCGTGTGGAGCGAGTCGGCCGCTGCGGTCCTCCGTCTCACCCTGGGCGAGTACAACCGGTTCCCGGAGCTTGCCCGCACCGTGTGGGAGTCCGGCCCGACCCGGACCTACGCCAATTTCCATGCCTTCGTCGCCGAGCGCGAACGGCGAGGTGAGGTCGACGTCGACGATCCGCAGATCGCGGCCGAACAGTTCCTCGGCGGCATCGTCGGCCACCAGCAGCTCAAGATCGCGTTCGGGCTGGCCGAGCCGCCCACCGAGGACGAGACGGAGGCCAGGGTGCGGGAGGCGGTGCGCGGGTTCGTCCTGCGCTACGGCGTCGAGGCCCCCGTCGCCTGACGCAACGTCCCCGCGGGGACGTCAGATGACCACGCGACGAGCAGCGGTCGCGCGATCGCCGGTGTTCGCGGTACCGGACGGCTCGATGAGCAACAGCTCGGCCTCCTCGGGAGCGTACGGCTGGTGCTCCACGCCGACCGGCACGACGAACAACTCGCCGGCTCCGAGGTCGACATCCCCCTCGCGCATTCGGATGGTGATGCGTCCGCTCAGGACGAGGAAAAGGTCGTCGGTGTCATCGTGGTGATGCCAGACGAACTCGCCCTTGACCTTCACGACCATCACGTCGTGACCGTTGAATTCGGCAACGGTTCGCGGCGCCCAGTGTTCGTCGAACTGCGCCAGCTTCGCCGCGAGATTCACGGCCTTCGGTCCTTCGTCAGGGGCCATGGGCGCAGTATTGCCGATCGGAGCGGAGCCGCGTCCGCCACGCGCAGGTTCTGGATCCGCTGCTGGGCTCAGCCCATCAGCGATGTCGTCATGTAGATCCGTGTGTCGGCCAGCCCAGCTGTGCGGTGGTACACCCCGGCCTGGTAGCTCGGCTTGGCGACCATCTCGAGGAACGCGGCCGGACTCGGGTATTCGATGATGGCGATCAGGTCCCAGCGATCGTCGTCCGGCCCGATGACGGTCATGTGCGCGGTGGCCGCCTCGAACTGTCGGCCGCCGACGGCGGCGACCTCCGGCATCGCGATCTCGCCGTAGCGTCCGTACGCCTCGGCGCCGGTGCTCGCCCCGCTCTCGGCGGGATCGGGCACATCGCCGTAGTCGGCCACCTCACGGAACCGCAGCAGGTTGATCATGCGGATCGGGCCGGTCATGGTCTCGGCACGAGCCATGACTTCCTCGAGTTGGGCGGCGGTGGGATCGATCGATGGCATCTGCCAACGCTAGTCAACCGGCCGGCCTCGAAGGTCTTTCACTTGGCGATCCGATCGACAGGATCGGACTCGGCGTTCCCGCGGGGACGTCCATTGTCGATGCTCGGTGCCTAGGTTGAGCGGTGCCTTCCACGCCCGACGCCGAACGAACCAACAACAGCCATGACCCGATTCGCCGGAGTTCTCGTCTCGCTTGCCCTGCTCGGCGCCGCGTGCGCTTCCGATGGCGACGGCCAGACGGCCGTCGATGATCCGGTCACGGCGACCACCGAGGTCACGGCCACCGCTGCCGCATCCGGCGACGCCGACACCGACGCTCCCGAAGACACCGCGTCTGCGGGGGACGATGAAGACGGCGCGCCGTTGACCTTTCAGATCGAGGTGTGGGCCGACAACTGGATGGCCGTCTCTGTCGACGGCGAGCTGATCGGGGAGGACTCGGTGCCCATCACGACCGAGCGTTCGTTCAATGCGGAGACCTTCACGTTCGAAGCCGCGTATCCGTTCACGGTCGCGATCGAGGCAAAGGACTTCAAGGAGACCGATTCGGGCATCGAGTACATCGGCGAAGGCAACCAACAGATGGGCGACGGCGGCCTGATCGCCCAGGTGACCGACATCGCCACCGGTGAGGTGGTCGCCGTCACGAGCGGCGACTGGGCGACGCTCGTCGTCCATCGGGCCCCTCTCAACAAGGACTGCGAGAAGGACGCCGACCCCGATGCAACGTGCGACTTCGAGATCACCGAAACTCCGCTCGACTGGGTCGGCGCTGACTACGACGACAGTGCATGGGCGACCGCCACCGAGTGGTCAGCCGGCGAGGTCGGCCCCAAGGACGGCTACGACGAAATCCGCTGGGACGATGCTGCCCGGCTGATCTGGGGAACCGACCTCGAGGTCGACAACACCATCTTGTTCCGCACGACGGTCGACGACTGACATCCGACCCAGCGGGATCTCAGTCGATAGCTGTGCCGCCCCACGACCCGTTGGCTCCTGCGAGGATGATGTGATGGCGGCACCGAGAACCGAGGTCGTGTGCGCGAATCTCATTCGTGACGAGTCCGGGAGGGTTTGTCTTGTGCGCGAAGCGAAGCCGCAGGCGCTTGGCCGGTGGTCGCTTCCGGCAGGGCGGGCGGAGGTCGGAGAGTCGCTGCGCGAAGCAGCAGCTCGTGAGGCCCTCGAAGAGACCGGCCTCGTTGTCGAGGTCGGTCGACTGATCGGGATCTATCACAGCCCGCGGACTCTTGAAGGTGGCTCTGCTGTGAGCTTTGTCTTCGAGTCCACCACGGTTGGCGGCGAGCTCACCACAACCATTGATCACCCTGAGGTCGAGTTCTTCGGACGGGCCCGGCTGGGCGAACTCATGGAGGCCCGGGCGTTGAGAGGTCGGCACGCCTCGCTGGCGCTGGACGCGCTGGAGGCGGGGGAATACCTCGACGACGACGTCGTTGTGGAGGTTCCGCCGTCCGAGCCGCCACGGCACAACCCGCCGGTCTCGGGCACTCGATAGCCGGAACCCACAATTCTCAGCTCGGCGATCCAGGGTTCACGGTCGAGGGCATGTCCTCGGTCCTGCTTGTTAGACCTTCCGCCAGTGTTTCGACTGACCAAGCCGTTGGCGGGCGTCGTCATCGGCGAAGAATCGCAGGTAGCCGCACGCGGCGCACACGACGGGCAGAACCTTGGCCGACGAGAATCGGGTAGGCGCCAACTTCGGCAGGAGCTCACCACCGATCGTGGTGGTGTCGACTGGTTCCTCGTACCGATAGACATCGTCGGATCTGCATTCCGGGCACGGTGCCAATCGTTGCTCCTTCCGGTCAAGGTCCTGGACGTCGAGATCGAAGGCCGCGGCCAACGCTCTCGTCGATTGGAGCGAAGCGGTGCCGTTCTGTTCGATTCGCTGGACGGTCCTCAGATTCAACCCGGCGATCTCGGCAAGGTGTTCCTGTGACCACGCCCGCCCCGCTCGCAGAGCACGGATCTTCTGGGCGTCGATGTTCATATGGGTGCTCACCCTAGGAGTCCGGATCGCGCCAGTGCCACGGCTCATCGGCGACAGTTGCCCGACACCACTGCGGCATCCTTGCGACAGTCGGGCGGAAGAGGTTTCGGACCGGACGTCCCCGCGGGACGTTCCGAGGCTGGCGAGCGCGTGCGCTACTCGACCATGGCGATGAGTTCCTCATCGCTGGCTATCTCGACGCCCGGCACCACGAATGTTGGCGATTGTCCGACCGACTTCGGCCGGGCGGCTACCAGACTCCAGGAACGAGCCGTGCGCGGCCGCTCGCGTAGTCCCGGTAGCGATCGCCGAGAGTGTCCTGGAGTGCGCATTCTTCAACCCGGATTCGTCGCAGCATCGCTGGCAGTGTCCCCGCGAACGTGAGCGCCAGCCCCGGCCATGTGCCAAGCGCCAGTCCGACACCGAGAAACGCGACAGCTGAACCGGCGTACATCGGGTGACGCACCAGCCGGTATGGCCCCGTTGTGATGACTCCGTGATCGTGATGGATCGTCACAACCGCTTGGTGGAAGCGACCCAACGTACGGTGGCTCCATTGCCGCACAGCAACCCCAACACAGAGCACGAGAATTCCAACGGCGTAGACCGTCCGTGGGGCCGGCCACGTCCCCCACCCTGTGAGACTGACAAGGCCGGCGATGGTCACCAAGGCGACCGGCAGCACCTCGAGATAGAGCAGAGCCCACCGATCATCTCGAATCGAAGAACCTTCTGGGGTACCGAAACCCTGCGTGAACTCCTGCACGACGAAGATCGACATGATGACCGCGAACAGCGCCAAACCGGTCAATGTGGTCACGTAGGGCATCTACGAACAGTAGCCAAGTGCCTGGCCTGGTCGCGCCGAGCGGGTTTGAGGCTGGACGTCCCCGCGGGGCGTTTCCCAACGCGTCAAGCGTCGGCCACACCACGATCAGCGCGAATGGCGTCCCCGCGGAGACGCTTTCTTCGGGAGACCTACTCCACCATGGCGATGAGTTCTTCATCGCTGGGAATCTCCACGCCCGGCACGTAGTACGTGTAGAGCTCCTCCACGACAGACTCGAGGTCCGCCGGGTCGGTCGTGGCGAGCGACACCGTCACCATCGAGCCGTACATGTGGATGGACTCGACGTTTCCGCACTCGAAGATGCGCTTGGCGAGCACGTCGGGCGGGCGGGTGTCGATGATCTCATCACCGGCCTTGTAGCGCTCGTGGCCCATGCCGGTGAGGGTGCGGTTGAGCTCGAAGCGGACGACGCCCGGCTTCGGTGAGCTGGTGCGGAGGAAGGTGACTGGCTGGCCCATGACGAAGGGAACGTTATCCGGCCCGGCGAGCCCAGGCCCACATCGCCAGGCCGATCGACACGACGCCCAGAATCGTGTGGACGATCGTGAACCCGAGCTCGTGGTCGTCGACGATGATCCCGATGCCCCGGACGGACCACCAGACGACGGTCCACAGCACCAACACGGCGAGAATCCGATCGAGCCGCCCGCCACGCCGCCACTGAAGCGCGACCAGGACGCCGAGGAGGACGAACGCGGCGGCCGCCACGAGCCGCAAGGTCGTCCCGCCCGCGGACAGGTCGTCGTCGGCGAGCACGTTGCGGATCCGGCTCGTCCAGACGAGCACCGTCCAGGTCAGGAACGCGAGCAGGGCGATGCGACGGGTCACCCGCGCAGGCTACGGCCGACGTTCAGAACAGGCCGAGCTGGGCCTCGTCCTCATCGATGATCCGCGGCAGCGCCGTCCAACGGAGGTCGTCCATGAACGCCCACCGGCGCCGATGCACCGCGCTCGGGCCGTACGCGGCGAGCGCCGCCTTGTGCCGAGGACACGGATACCCCTTGTTGCCGACGAACCCATAGGCCGGGTGATCGCGATCCCACTCGCGCATGATCCGATCCCGGGTCACCTTCGCGACGATCGACGCCGCCGCGATCGAGAGGCTGATGGCGTCGCCCTTCACGATCTTCGTGGTGGGGTGGGTCTCGATGAAGTCCCAGTTGCCATCCACGAGCACATGGTCGACGGGGACGCCGAGGTCAGCCAACGCCCGCTGCGCTGCGAGCTTCTGCGCGGCCGACATGCCGAGCTCATCGCACTCCTCCTGCGTCGCGTGGGCGACGGCGACATGGTCGGCCCAGTCGACGATGCGGTCGTGCATCACCTCGCGTTCGGACTCCGTGAGCATCTTCGAGTCCCGGACCTTGGTGAGCCGCTTCTCCCGAGGGACCACGACGGCGGCGAGGGTCAGCGGACCCGCCCAGGAGCCGCGGCCGACCTCGTCGATTCCGGCGACGTGCGTGCAGCCGTCGTCCCAGAGGGCGCGCTCCAGACGGAGTCCCGGAGCCTTGCCCCTGATCGACTTGCGCAGCTTCGGCGCGGTCGTGGCCATCAGCCGGACGGTAGCCCAGTGACCGGAGCGGTACGGTGCTCGCCATGAGCGACTCGATCCGATCCAACCGGTCCCGCTGGTCGGTTCTCAGCCATCGGAGCACGGCGTGCGTCGCCTCGTCGCATTCGCTGTTCAGTGCGTTCTCGTTCGGATCGATCGGATCGGCGGGATCGGTGCTGTCGATCGGATCGGCGGGGTCCATCCTCTCGATCGGCTCCAGCGGGTCCATCCTCTCGATCGGCTCGTCGGGGTCGATCGGCGCCGTCGGCTCCTCCGGCATGATCGGCGGCCGGGGTGCAATCAGGACGGACCGGATCGCCGGGGCCCTCGCCGCGCTCGCGGTGCTCGCCGCGTGGCGCGACAGCCGCTGAAGCTCGCCCGTCGCTCAGTCGAGGGGCTCGGCCAGCAGCGCCTCGCCCGAACGCTCGAGCGTCGACCACGAGGAGTCCAGGCCCGGGCACCGCATCTCGATGGCGTCGCTGCCGCCGTGGCGCTCCCACAGGAGCGCAGGCCGTGATCCGTGCCAGCGCACGCTGAACGACACCCGACCGTTCGCGGTGCCGCAGTTCCGGACGTCGATGTTGTTGCCCCGCCACGACGACGGCACATCGGGCAGGACTGCGATGGACCCGGTCGACGACACGTCGATCACATGGTCCAACACCGTCGCCGCGGCCTTCGCGGCGGCGGTGACGGGCTCGAACGCCGCAGTGGCGACGGTCGCGGCACGGCGGGCGTCCGCGGCCGCCTGCGGCGCCGATGCGTCGAGGGCGCGTGCCACCTGTTCGAGGGTGACCTCGTCGATCGCATCGCCGGCCGCAGCTGCGAGGACGTCGGCGAACACGGTCAGGCCGGACTCCTCCCCGGCGAGGAGATCGCGCGATGCGAACGCCCGCATCGCCGCGACGGCATCGCCTCCACGGAGCGTGCCGGCCTCGGTTGCCGCGGCCACGGTGGCGCGGGCACGGTCGGCTTCGGCGAGCAGCCCGGCGATGTCGAGCACGGTGGCCGCCTCGGCCGCTGAACGGGGATCGTCGCTCCCGGCGAGCACGACGAGGTCGGGAACGATGCGGCTCCACGCCTCGCCGAGCTCCGCGTCCGGCACCTCGATCGCGAGGGCATCGGCGGTGACGGCCCGCCACCCGGCTGCGACGTCCTCTGGCGTGGACGGTCTGGTCGGGAAATCGCCCTCCACCAGGACGTCGAATCGCACCCGTTGGCGATGCGGCAGCGGCACGATGAGCGTGGCCGAGGGATCGACGCCTTCGACGACATCACGAGTTGCAGCCGCGCCGGCGGTCACGCCGCCCCAGGGCTCGCCGACGGTGGCGTGCACCGCGCCGGCCGACCGTTCGGTGCGGATCCACTCCGTCGTGTCGAGCGTGATCGCATCGACGTCCGCGACGAGCGCTGCGGAGCCGGCGACGCGACCAGCGAGGGCTACGGCGACCGCGGTCCCAGAAGCGTTCTCGAACTCCACCACCAGGGTCCGGCCGAGCCCGTCGTTGGCCGCGGCGACCCGTTGCACCACGTCACCACCGGGCACCCGTAGCCATGTCTCGTAGACGGGCGCGTCGCTCACACGGGACTGCCGGACAGCCACCTCGTCGTGGGCCACTCGCCAGCGATCCTCGGCGCCCACACCCCATTCGAGCCACCAACTGCCGTCGACGGCACCGATGCGACCCTTCTCGTCCACGATGGCCGTGGGCCCGTCCAGGTCGCCGATCACGGCGCCATCGAGCGCGTGAGTCGTGCCGTCGTCCGGCCGTCCGTTGCGGCCCTTCCACCAGCGGCGCATCAGTCGGGTGCGGACTCGCTCGTGGCCGGTCGCTGCACGAGGCCACGGTACGCCTGGGGTGCGGAGCGGCCCTCGGTGACACACGCCCGCATCTCAGCGGCGATCGGCATCTGGACGTCGTAGCGCTCGGCGAGGTCGAGCACGATCTTGGCCGTCTTCACGCCCTCGGCGACCTGGTTCATCTCCTCGATGATCTCGTCGAGGGCGCGGCCCCTACCGAGCTGTTCGCCCACGTATCGATTGCGGCTCTGCGGGCTCATGCACGTGGCGAGCAGGTCGCCCATACCGGCGAGGCCGGAGAACGTGGCCGGGTCACCACCCATCGCCACGCCGAGCCGCGTGAGTTCGGCCAAACCACGGGTCATCACCGCGGCACGCGTGTTGTCGCCGGTGCCGAGCCCGTCGGCCATGCCCGCCGCGAGCGCGATGACGTTCTTCAGCGCGCCGGCTATCTCACAACCGATGACGTCGTTGTTCGTGTAGACGCGGAACAACGACGAGGAGAAGACCTCCTGCAACCGCTTCGCGATCGTGAGGTCCTCGAACGCCACCACCGCCGCCGCCGCGCTCCCGGCGAGGATCTCCTTGGCGAGGTTCGGGCCGGTGAGCACGCCGACCGGGTGGCCGGGGAGCTCCTCCTCGGCGACCTCGGTCATCCGCTTCATCGTGCCGAGCTCCAGGCCCTTGGCGAGCGAGACCACCGGAACCCACGGGCGGAGAAAGGGACGGAGCTCCTCGAGGGTGGCGCGGAAACCGGCGGACGGCACGCCCATGACCAGCACGTCGGCGGCCCGTACGACGGCGGCCAGGTCGGTGGACGCCCTGAGGTCCGCGTGCAACGTGTAGCCCTCGAGGTAGCGGGGATTCTCGTTACGCTCGTTGATCGCCTCGGCGACATCCTCGCGGCGGCTGTGGATCACCGTCGGCGCGTTGTGCGCACAGAGGTGGGCAACGGTGGTGCCCCACGATCCGGCTCCGACCACCGCGACGTTCATGTCCATGGCGGTTCACCCTAGACCTGCGTGCCCACGCAGGCTCAGGCGAGGCGTGCGATCCTGGCGCCGTGACCGACTCGTCCGCCACGGCCCCGGAACTGGCCAGGATCCCGACCGATGCGCTCGTGGTCCTTGTGGGTCCGTCCGGCTCCGGCAAGTCCACATGGGCGGACGCGTGGTTCCGTCCGGACCAGGTCGTCTCGTCCGATCGGCTCCGGGCGTTGGTGGGCACGGGCGAACAGGACCAGCGCGCGGGCACGGACGCGTTCGAGGTCCTCGACGACGTCGTCCGCCGCCGCCTGGCACGGGGCCTATTGACGGTGGTCGACTCGCTCGGCTTCGACGACGAACGTCGGTCCACGTGGCGGGCGACCGCCGCCGAGCACGGGCGACCGGCCGTGGCTGTGTTCTTCGCGACGCCCGCCAAGGACTGCCGGGCGCGCAACAAGGCTCGCGAGCATCCCGTGCCGAGCAAGGTCGTGACCGCCCAGCTCGCGCGCCGCGACGAGGTCGAGCCGCTCCTCGACACCGAGTTCGACGCGGTGCTGTCCCCCACCACGCCGGTCGTCGTGCCGCCGCCGCTGGCCGCCGCCGCTCGGAGGTCCGAGGCGGACGCCGAACCGACCGCGCCACCGACGGAGCCGGCGCCGGGCCTCCGGTTCGGCCTGCACCTGTCGTCGTTCACCTGGCCGGGCGAGTCGTCCGAGATCGGGCCGCGACTGGCGGACATCGCGCGACGGGCCGAGGCGGCCGGATTCGACTCGATCTGGGTGATGGACCACGTCCTCCAGATTCCGCAGGTCGGACGCGAATGGGAGCCGATGCTCGACGCCTACACGACGCTCGGCTACCTGGCCGCGGCGACCGAACGAGTGCGCCTCGGCACGCTCGTCAGCGGCATCACGTATCGCAACGTCGCGCAGCTCGCGAAGATCGTCGCCTCGCTGGACGTGCTCTCGTCCGGGCGGGCCGAGTGCGGGCTCGGAGCCGCGTGGTTCGCAGCGGAGCACAAGGCGTACGGATGGCCGTTCCCCACGCTGGCTGAGCGTTACGAGCTGCTGGAGGACGCCTTGGAGCTCCTGCCGCTGATGTGGGGACCCGGCGCGCCCACCTACGAGGGCCGTCGAATCGGCACGGTGAAGGCGACCTGCTACCCGCGGCCCGTGCAGGAGCGCATTCCGATCCTGGTCGGCGGCTCGGGCCCGGCGCGCACCCTCCGGCTCGTCGCCCGCCACGCCGACGCGTGCAATCTCTTCGGCGAGCCGGACCGGATCCGTGACCTCGTGGCCGTGCTCCACCGACACTGCGAGGCCGAGGATCGGGATCCGGCGGAGATACGCGTGACCCAGCTTTCCGACGTGCTGGTGGCCGCCGATCCGACGGAGCTGACCGCTCGCGTCGACGGCCTGCGGGGCAACGCGACCCCGGAACAGTTCACCGACGCAGCAACGGCCGGGGTGGTCGATCACCATGTCGAACGCTTCGGCGCGCTGCGCGACGCGGGGGTGAGCGAGGCGATGGTGCGGCTCCACGACGTGGGCCACCCGGGCGCATTGGAGACCTTCGCCGCCGTCATCGACGAGTTCCGCTGACCCGGCGCGGCCGTAGACTCTCCGCACCGTGAGTACTGCGTCGTTGGGCACGATCGTCCTGATCCCGATCCGATCGTTCGACGACATGAAGACGCGTCTCGCCGAAGCGCTCGACGTCGATCAGCGGCGCCGGCTCGCGATCTGGATGGCGGAGCGGGTCGTCGCCGCTGCCGAACCGTTCCCGACGATGATCGTCACCGACGATCTCGAAGTGGCCGAATGGGCCCAGGCCACGCGCGCCGGCGTGCTCGACCCCGGGGTCCGCGGGCTCAATCCGTGCGTCGCCGCAGCTGTCGCCGCCGTCGGCGAGGACGGACACGCACGAGCGATCGTCGCCCACGCAGACCTCCCTGCCGCTGCCTCCCTCGCCGCGCTCGATGGCGACGGCGTCCTGATCGCCCCGGACCGGGTCCGTGACGGGTCCAACGTCCTGAGCGTGCCGACCGGAAGCGGGTTCGCGTTCCACTACGGGCCCGGATCGTTCGCAGCCCATCGAGCGGAGGCGGAACGGTGCGGCCTCGACCTCACGATCGTCGATGACCCGGACCTCGCGTGGGACGTCGACGACCCGGCCGACCTGCCCGCCGAGTGGCGCTCGGTTGTCCAACAGGAGGCCCGCTGATGCGCGTCGATCTGCCCGTGCCCACGAGCGCGCTCGCTATCGCGGCTCACCCCGACGACATCGAGTTCGAGTGCGGCGCCACGCTCGCAAAGTGGTCGGCAGCCGGCGCGACCTGCCACATGCTCGTCTGCACCGATGGCCGTAAGGGCACCTGGGACGTCGCCGCCGACACGGACGCATTGATCGCCCGACGTCAGGACGAGCAGCGCGAGGCGGCTCGCCGTCTGGGCATCACCGGCGAGGTCCGGTTCCTCGGCGTGGAGGACGGCGAACTCGCCAACACGATCGAGAACCGCAGTGCCGTGGCCCGCACCGTGCGCGCGCTGCAGCCCGCCGTCGTCCTCGGCCATGACCCGTGGCGTCGCTGGCGGATGCACCCGGATCATCGCAACGCGGGGCTTCTCACCGTCGACGCGGTGGTCGCGGCCCGCGATCCGCACTACCACCACGAGCACGGGATCCCCCACCACCGGCCGGACCACCTGCTGCTGTTCGAGTGCGAGGAACCCGACCTCTGCGAGCAGATCGACGAATCGCACCTCGAGGCCAAAGTCCAGGCGCTGCTGGCCCACGAGAGCCAGTTCGAGACGACGATGAAGGTCGACGCCGACGACGACGGCGCGCAGGCCGATGCGTTCCGCCGGCGCACCCGCGGGAAGGCGCGCGACCACGGTCGCTCGGCCGGCGTCGCCCTGGCCGAGGCCTTCCGCCTCCTCGATCC
>BQJV01000040.1 GCA_021604885.1 Acidimicrobiales bacterium | reverse complement strand
CACCGGCGCCGTCACCCACCGAGTGAGCGAGTGGCGTCGCTGCCTTCCCCAGTACCGCCCCGGGCACCTCGAGCGCTGCGACCGGATCGACGAGTGGCTCTCGCGAGACGCCCCGGGGGTGACGGTCGCCGGTGCAAGCATGCGCGGGCTGGGCCTGCCCGCGTGCGTGCGCCAGGGGCGGGCCGCGGCGGGCTGAGTTCGCAGTATGCGAGTTCCCCTCGCAAGACTTCCTCCGCTGACCTACGGTGAGCCGATGACCGACGAAGGACCACTGCCGAGGAAGCGGCGAGCGCGTGCCGAACTCAAGGAGCTCATGCTCCAGGCCGGGGTCGAGGTGCTGGCGGAGCACGGCATCGAGATGCAGATCTCGTCGGTCAGCTACGCCAGGGTGTTCGAACACCTCGAACGAACCAAGGGCGTGCGGATCACCTACGGCTCGGTGCACGAGCGCATCTGGGACAGCCTGCAGGAGTACCAACTCTCGGTGATCGAGCGAGCCGGCCTGTGGGACTCGTCGACGAGCGCTCGCCTACCGAGCGCGTGGGTGCTGGAGGCGATGGAGGCGGTCGAGACCGCGGCGCCCGCGGATCGATCCCACGCCGTCCAGGAGGTCTGGCGCCGGTTCTCCCAGACCGATGCCGGGTCCGGCGAGCACGCCGACGACTGGAGCCGGTACCTCAAGACGGTCGTCACGATGAGCACCCAGCCGCGCGACACCGTCGTACGTGACGCTGCGGTGGAAGGCGCACGGACGTCCTACGCGCACCTGGAAAGCCTCCTGCGCGAGAACATGACGGCCGGTCTGGCCCTCGGTCACGAGGCCGGCGCCGCCTTCCCCGCCGACGCGGACGTCGAGGCAATCCTCGCTCGTGTGTCGATCGCGATCGCCGAGGGACTCGAACTCCGCAAGACGTTGACCGAGGAGGAGGAGCCTCTTCTTCGCCTGCACACGGGTCCGAACGGCGAGCTCGAGGATTGGAATCTCCACGGCTTCGCCATGTGGGCGGTCGTGAACGCCTACTTCGACACCCGAAACGGCTGATTTCAACCCCTTGTGACTTCGTTCACAATGTTGCAATTGTGTGACGAGAACCCTCTACCTTGATCGCCGCTGAGGCGTCGGTGGTCGCCGTGCACCCTGCCCACGACCAACGAGTCGTGTGACCGACCACCCGAGATACGCCATGACACGGGCCATCGCCCGAGGAGGCAGCACCCCCCATGCGTCGACGAATCCGCGTGCTCGCGTTCGCCCTGACCGCCCTGCTCTTCACCACCGCCTGCTCCCCCCAAGAACTGGCGCTCTACCTCTCGTCGACCGAAGAGGTTCGCGACGTCCTGTCGAACGAAGAGCTCCACCGACTCCGCATGTGCGAGTCGACCGACAACTACGAGGCCATCTCGTCGAGCGGCACCTACCGCGGTGCCTACCAGTTCGACCAGACCACCTGGGACGGCGTCGCCGAACGCCACTTCCCGTGGCTCGAGGGCGAGGACCCGATCACCGTTGCGCCGTGGTGGCAGGACGCCATGACCCGGGCGCTGTGGTCCGAGCGGGGCAAGCAGCCCTGGCCGATCTGTGGCCACAAGGTCTGACGCCGTGTGGGAGTCTGAGACCGTGACGGCGTCAGACTCCTCCGACCAGCAGCGAACCGCGTCCGACGGCGCGGTCACGATCACGACCGATCCGACCGGCGAGCTGCTGGTCCCGCTCCTCGCGGCCGACACCGGCCCTGCCCGCGAGTGGGCGGACGCGGCGGAGCACGACCAGGTCGCCCGGCCTGACGAGCTCGAGGAGGGCGACACCCATCTCAACGTCACCCGCACGTTCTGTTTCGCGGATCTCAGCGGTTTCACCGCGTTCACCCGCGAGCAGGGTCCGCATGCGTCCGTCCGTCAGCTCGGCGAGTTCCGCCGGATCACCCGCAACGTCGCCGCCAAGCGCGGTGTCCGTGTCGCCAAATGGCTCGGCGACGGCGTGATGCTGGTCGGCACCGACCCCACGCCGACGATCGCGCTCGGCATGCATCTGGTGCACCACTTCTCCGACAGCGCCATCCGGGTGCGGGTCGGGCTCGCGACCGGTATCGCCCTTCTCTTCGAGGGTGACGACTACATCGGCGAGCCGGTGAACATGGCCGCGAAGCTGTGCAACGCTGCTGCGCCGGGCGAGGTCCTCGCGGTCACCGCCGCCCGCAATCTGCCGGCCTGGGTCCAATCGGATGGCGAGATCAGCGTCCGGATCAAGGGCGTCGGCTCGGTCGGCGGTGTGCATCGCCTTCGGCTCGACCTACCGTCTGGCGAGTGATCCGCCCCCGTCTCACCGCTGTCGCCGCCGGCCTGCTCATCGCGGCAGGGCTTCCGCCGTGGGGGTGGTGGCCCCTCACCCTCGTGGGGCTCGCGCTCTGGTTCCGGCTGCTCGAGGACGTGAGCAGACGCCGTCGGGTCCGGCGATCGCTCGTCGTCGGTCTCCTGTGGTTCACGCCGGGCACGCTGTGGATGTTCGATCTCACGGCCGCGGGGTGGCCCGTGGCCGTCATCGTGTTCTCCCTGCTCGCCGGGCTCGCCGGCGCGCTCACCCCCGCGACGGGCGCGGGCCGACCGGCGGCGTTCGCCGGCGCCGTGGTGGTGATGGAGCTGATCCGATGGCACGTCCCGTTCGGCGGCGTGCCGATCGCGACGATCGCGATGGCCACCGTCGGCACCCCGTGGGCTATCAGCGCCCAGTTCCTCGGCTCGCTGTTCCTCGTCGCGTTGACGATCCTCATCGCCGTCGCCGGTCTGCGGGCCACCCGAGACCCGAGGGCGCTCGGCATCGTCGCCGCGCTCGTGGTCGGCGGCATGCTCCTCGGCCACCTCGGCGGCATCAGCGTGAGCGTGGTCGACGAGCTCGGCGTCGCCGTCGTGCAGGGCGGCGGGCCGCAGAACACCCGGGCCGACGTGTGCGAGAACCGACAGGTGTTCGAACGCCATGTCGCCGCCACGGAGACGATCGCCGCCGACGCCGACGTCGACCTCATCCTGTGGCCCGAGGACGTCGTGCATCCGAGTACCACCACCGCGCTGACGCCGTCGCGTTGCGCGGAGGACCTGCTCCGGCACGACGAGGCCGTCGGCGAGCTTCAACGGCTGGCGAGCGAGTACGACGCAACCATCATCAGCGGCTGGTTCGAGCGCTCGGCGGACGGCACCGCGAACGAGAACTACTCGATCATCATCGAACCGGACGGCACGATCGGCGATCGCTACGACAAGGTGCGCCTCGTCCCGTTCGGCGAGTTCGTCCCACTGCGGTCGTTCATCGAGAACTTCAGCGACGAGGTGCCGGGGCGCGATGTGCGCTCCGGCACCGAACCGGCCGTCCTCGAGAGCCGCTTCGGTCCATTGGGCGTCTCGATCTCGTGGGAGGTGTTCTTCGACTATCGCGCCCGCGACGCGATGAACCACGGCGGGCTCGCGCTGCTCAACCCCACGAACGGGTCGTCGTACTGGTTGACCATCGTGCAGACCCAGCAGGTCGCATCGAGCCGCCTGCGAGCGATCGAGACGGACCGTTGGGTGCTGCAGGCGGCACCGACCGGCTTCTCGGCGGTGGTCGCACCCGACGGCGACGTGCTCCAGCGCACCGCGGTGAGCGAGCAGGCGGTCCTGTTCGACACCATCGAGCTGCGCGAGGGCCGCACGCTCGCGACCGTCGTCGGTCCCTGGCCGATGCTCCTCCTCGCCCTCGCCGCCCTCGGCCGCGCTCGGATCAGACTTCGATCGAGAGCGTGACCGGACCGTCGTTCACCAGTTCCACGGCCATCTCGGCACGGAACCGACCGGTCTCCACCGTCGCCCCGGCCTCCCGCAGCGATGCCACGACGCGGTCGACCATCGGTTCGGCGATCTCGGGCCGGGCGGCGTCGGCATAGCCCGGTCGGCGACCCTTCCGGGTGTCGCCGTAGAGGGTGAACTGGCTCACGACGAGGACCGCGTGGCCTTCGTCGGCCGCCGAGCGGTTCATGACGCCGTCGGCATCGTCGAATATGCGCAGATTCCAGATCTTGTCGGCGAGTTTCTCGGCGTGCGCGGGGGTGTCGTCATGGGTCACGCCGACCAGCGCCACGATGCCGCGTCCGATCGAACCCACGGGCTCGTCGTCGACCGTCACCGAGGCTCGGCTCACCCGTTGCACCAGCGCTCGCATGGCACCTTCCTACCCGCCGTCCCCCGACGATCACCACGTCGAACGTGCCGAACGTCACCGCGAGTGTGGAAAACCCGCGGTTCCGGGCATCATTTGACGTCCCCGATTACCCCGCGGAAACCTTGGTGCCTTATGTCCGGACCTGATGCCCAGCTCGACCCGGAGCATCTCCGCATCGCGCTGTTGACGTATCGGGGCAAGCCCCACGTGGGCGGCCAGGGGGTCTACGTCCGCCATCTCAGCAAGGCGCTGGTGGATCTCGGCCACAGCGTGGAGGTTCTCGGCGGCCCGCCGTACCCGATCCTCGACGACCGCGTGCCGCTGGTCGAACTGCCGTCGCTCGACATCTGGAGCGACCCCCACCCGATGCGCAAGCCCCGCATCTGGGAGTGGAAGGACTGGACGGACTTCGCCGAACACGCCTCGTTCAGCACCGGCAACTTCTCCGAGCCGATGGCGTTCAGCCTCCGGGCGTGGCGCCACCTGCGCAACCGGCGCAGCGAGTTCGACCTCATCCACGACAACCAGACGCTCGGCTGGGGCATTCTCAAGCTCCAGCAGGAGGGTTGGCCCATCCTCGAGACGATCCACCACCCGATCACAGTGGATCGCAAGCTCGAGCTCGAACACGCCCGCACGCCGTGGGAGAGGTTCGGCAAGCGTCGCTGGTACTCCTTCACGAAGATGCAGAGTCAGGTCGCCCAGCGGATGACCCGCATCATGTCGGTGAGCGAGTCCTCGAAGGGCGACATCGCGGCCGACCACGGCGTCGATGCCGACAAGATCCACGTCGTGCCCGTCGGCGTGGATCCCACCCTGTTCCTGCCGGTCCCCGGCGTCGAGCGCCGACCGGGTCACCTCGTCACCACCGCATCGGCGGACGTGGCGATGAAGGGACTGAAGTTCCTCCTCGAGGCCGTGGCCAAGCTCCGCACGGAGCGCCACATCGAGCTGACCATCATCGGCACGCGCCGCCCGGACTCCCACGCGTCGACCGTCATGACCCAGCTGGGCCTCGACGACTGTGTCGAGTTCGTGTCCGGCGTGCCCGACCAGCGCATCGTGGAGCTCTACAGCGAAGCCGAGCTCGCGGTCGTGCCGTCGCTCTACGAAGGCTTCTCGCTCCCGGCCATCGAGGCGATGTCGTGTGGCGTGCCGCTCGTCGCCACCACCGGCGGGGCGCTGCCCGAGGTCACCGGCACCCACAACGAGACCTGTTTCCAGACCGAGCCGGGCGACAGCGAAGCGCTCGCGTCGGCCATTCGCACCGCTCTCGACGACGCCGATCTGCGGGCCAAGGTGGGCGCCCAGGGACGCCAGCGGGTCATCGACCAGTGGTCGTGGCGCCACACGGCCCTGCGCACCGTCGAGCAGTACCGCGCCGTGCTCGACGAGCACGCCGGCCGGAGGGGCTGACCGATGCTCACCGTCGACTACGACCGCTTCGACCTGCACGCGGGCGACCTCCTCCTCGATCTCGGCTGCGGCTTCGGCCGCCACACCTACGAGGCGCTCGCACGCGGCGCCCATGTCGTCAGCTGCGACATGGCGCTCCCGGAGCTGGAAGCGATCCGCAACACCGCCCCGATGCTGATCGACGACGGTCTGTTCGACGGCACGCTCCTGCACCAGCAGGTGCAGGGCGACGGCACCCGCCTGCCGTACCCCGACGACACGTTCGACAAGATCATCGCCTCCGAGGTGCTCGAGCACGTACCGGACGACCTCGCGGCCTACGACGAGTTCATGCGGATCCTGAAGCCGGGCGGCACCATCGCCGTCACCGTGCCCGCCACGCTCCCCGAGAAGATCTGCTGGAAGATCAGCGACGAGTACTACGCCCCCAAGGCGCAGGGCGGCCACGTGCGGATCTACACCGAGGACGAGGTGCGCAACAAGCTCCGCGGCGCCGGTCTCGATCCGGTCGACTCACACCGTGCCCACGCGCTGCACTCGCCGTACTGGTGGATTCGCTGCGCCGTCGGCGTGAACAACGAGGTCGACGACAACTGGTCGGTGAAGACCTACCACAAGCTCCTGGAATGGGACATCGTCAAGCAGCCGTGGTTGACTCGCACGGCTGAGAAGGTGCTCAATCCCGTCCTCGGCAAGAGCCTCGTGGTCTACGCCACGAAGTCGCCACTTCGTTCGAAGCGCACGCTGGAGGATGCGAATGCCGCCTGAGATCCCCGGCGTCCTCTCGGCTGCCCAGATTCGCCAGACGGCGGACCACATCGCCGAGTGGCAGCTGCCGTCCGGCATGATCCCCTGGTTCCCCGGCGGCCACGCCGACCCGTGGAACCACATCGAAGCCGCCATGGCCCTCGTGATCGGCGATCGCCGCGCGGAGGCCGAGGCCGCCTACCAGTGGCTCGTCGACATCCAGCGCACCGACGGGTCGTGGCACCAGTACTACCTGGACGACGAGGTCGAGCAGGACAAGCTCGACGCCAACGTGATCGCCTACATCGCGGCCGGCGCGTGGCATCACTACCTCCACTTCCGCGACCTCGGGTATCTCGAGGAGATGTGGAAGGTCGTCGAGCCGGCGATCGACTTCGTGCTCGATCTCCAGCAGCCGCGCGGGGAGATCCTGTGGGCCCGTCATCCCGACGGCACCCCGTGGTCGTTCGCTCTTCTCACCGGGTCCTCCTCGATCGCCCACTCGCTGCGCTGCGCGGTCGCGATCGCCGAGGAACTGCACCACGAACGGCCCGACTGGGAGCTCTCCGCCGGCCAGCTCGCGCACGCCATCCGCCACGAGCGCGACGAGGCGTTCTCGCCGAAGCACCGCTGGGCGATGGACTGGTACTACCCCGTCCTCGCGGGGGTGCTCACGGGCGAGACCGGACGTGCCCACCTGGCCGACCGGTTCAACACCTTTATGCTGGACGACAAGGGCATCCGCTGCGTCTCGGACCGGCCGTGGGTCACCACCGCCGAGACCTGCGAATGCGCGATGGCCCATCTCGGTGTCGGCGAGCGCGAGATCGCGCTCCAGCTCTTCACCGCGGCCCAGGCCACGCGCGAGGACGACGGCCGCTACATCACCGGCATCGTTCACCCCGACGGCACCCTCTTCCCGCCGGACGAACGCTCGACCTACTCCTCGGCCGCCGTCCTCCTCGCCGCCGAAGCGATCGAGGGCACCGGCCCGGCAGCGCGGCTCTTCGCGGACCATGACTTCCTCCCGCCGTTCATCGACGTCGACGCCAGCGACCTCGCCGACCGCCACGCCGAATAACACCCGGCACCCCTTCCTTTTCCCGTTCGTTCTTCGCCTTACTTCTTCGCGTTCTGGTGGGAACTGATCGGGCCTAGCCCGATCAGTTCCCACCAGAACGCCGGTTTCGTGCCGGTTCTCAGTTCGCGACGGTCGCGGGGGCCGGCGACCACTTGGCCGGAAGCAGCTGGACGACGAGCCATTGGCCGTCGTCGGCCTGACGCACCGAGCTCGGACGAGGGAGCGCTCGCGCGAGGTCTCGTGCCTCCTGCCGGCTCGCCGCCGTGGCCAACACCTTCTCGCTGCAACTCAACGTCCCGCTCCGTCCGCCTGGACACGTGATGTGTGTCTCCAAGGTCATGATCGACCAGGGAAGAACGCCTGTTGACGCAATGGGGGCGACATGCCCACAAGTCCCGACAGGGGTCCCTGGTGGGGCTGGGTCGTATGGCCTACGACGGGGCCGAATCTGTCGACTGGATGACGTTCAGAGGCCGTCGGCGGTTCGCTCCAACACCCGCAACGAACCGACCGCGGCAAGCTCGCGAAAGGCGCCCGACTCGAGTGCCCGGCAGTAGATCTCGTAGGGCGGACGGCCGCCGTCGGCCGGGTCCGGAAAGACGTCGTGGATCAGCAGTCGCCCGCCGACGACGACATGGGGCACCCAGATCTCGTAGTCGCGATGGGCGGGGTCGTGCCCGTGGCCACCGTCGATGAAGAGCAGGGCCAGCGGGGTCGCCCACACGGAGCCGACGGTCGGCGAGTCGCCGACGAGCGCCACCACGCTGCCCTCGAGCCCGGCATCGTGGATCGTGCGCCGGAAGATCGGCAGCGTGTCCATCTTGCCCACGGCCGGATCGACGAGGTCCGGCTCGTGCCATTCCCAGCCGGCCTGGTTCTCCTCCGAGCCACGGTGATGGTCGAGCGCGAAGAGCACGCGGCCGCGCGCCTGGGCGGCAGCTCCGATGTAGACCCCGGACTTGCCGCAATAGCTGCCGACCTCGAGGAAGGGGCCGTCGACATCGACCGCGAGCGCAGCCTCGTGGAGGGCGACGCCTTCGTCGGGCGGCATGAAGCCGCGAGCGGCCTCGGCGAATTCTCGGAACTGCGGGTCCACTCAGGCGACCTCGACCTCGATCTCGCCGGGCGCGACGACGCCCCACATCATCCGATCGAGCACCAGATACTTGGCGACCCAGACCACGCCGTAGGCGCAGAAGTTGACGCCGATGAGCACGAACGAGTTCTCGGTCGCGAAGCCGGCGATCCAGATGCAGAACGTGGAGAACGCGAGCCCGATGAGGGCGAGGATCCAGAACGGCGCGATCTCGGAACGCACCGAGTTGGCGCCGGACTGCTGCCACACCCAGTAGCGACTGAGCAGATACGCCGGGACGGTGCTGACGGCCCACGCCGTCACGTTCGCCGCGACCCGCTGCATCTCGATGATCTCGAGACAGACGAAGAGCGTGCCGACACCGGTGATCACGTTGACCACGGACACACCGCAGTAGCGGATGAGCTTCGCTCCGTGCTCTTCCGCGATCGCGCGGAGTTGGGCGACGCGCGAGGACGACATGAAGGACGAGGCTAGCGGCATACCTCTTCCTGTCGGTCGAGACGTCGCCCGTGTTGACCTCCCGAGGACGTCCACCTGCGGCAGTATGGGCCGATGCAGAAAGACGTCGACGATCTCGTCGACCTCCTCGATCTCGAGGCGATCGAGGTCAACATCTTCCGGGGCGTCTCGCCCGACGAGAACCGCCAGCGCATCTTCGGCGGTCAGGTGGCCGGACAGGCACTCGTCGCGGCGGCCCGCACCGTGGACGACGACCGGCCCGTCCACTCGCTGCACGCCTACTTCCTGCGACCGGGCGACCCGACGGTGCCGGTGCTCTACGAGGTCGACCGCATCCGCGACGGACGCTCGTTCACCACCCGACGCGTCGTCGGCATCCAGCACGGCCGGGCGATCTTCAACCTCGCGGCTTCGTTCCACATCGACGAGCCCGGCCTCGAGCACCTCGAGCCGATGCCGGACGTGCCCGCCGCGGACGACCTCCCGACGCGAGCCGACCGGTTCGCCGAAGCCGGCATCGACGACCCGTTCCCGGATCAACCCCATCCACTCGACATCCGCTACATCACGAAGAGCCCGCTCCAGCGTCGTGAGCCGTTGCCACCCGTCCAGCAGGTGTGGTTCCGCGCCGACGGGCGGCTCCCGGACAACCAGGTCCTCCACACGTGCCTGCTCACCTATGCGTCGGACATGACCCTGCTGGACACGAGCCTCCTCCCCCACGGCACCGGCTCGATCCAGGGCGGGGTCCAGATGGCGAGTCTGGATCACGCCATGTGGTTCCACGGCACGTTCCGCGCCGATGAGTGGCTGCTCTACGACCAGCACACGCCGGCATCGACGGGCGCCCGCGGGCTCGCAACCGGTCGCGTTTTCACTCACGACGGTCGGCTCATCGCCAGCGTCGTGCAGGAAGGCCTGATCCGCCGGACCGAGGCCTCCTCGTGACTCGCCGCCGCTGCGGGATCGTCATCGTCGCGCTCGCTCTCGTCGCCGCCGCGTGCAGCGAGGACACCGCGGGTCCGACCGAGCCCTCCGAGACGACCATCCCCGTGGTCACCACCACGACCGCCGCAACCGGTGTCGACACCACGTCCACGTCGTCGACGACACCCACCACATCGACCACCGAGCCGGCCGATCCCCGGGCGGTGAACGGCGATCTCAATGCCGCCGCGGTCGCCGTCGAGAACGTGGGTACGTACCGCTCCCCGATCGACTCGACCGTGGCGCCGAACGGCGAGGTCTGGCTCGCGCTCCGGGCCGGCCAGATCGTCGTGCTCGACGCGGACTCGGGCGAGATCAGCGAGCCGATCGTCGACATCAGCGCCGAGACGACCGTCGCATCCGAGCGCGGCCTGCTCGGGCTCGCGGTCGACGACGAGGCGCTCTACGTCAACTTCACCGACCGCGACGGCAACACGAACGTCGACGCGTTCCTGTTGGCCGACGGTCGCCCGGGCGACCGGCACCATCTGCTCACCATCGACCAGCCGTTCTCCAACCACAACGGGGGCGCGCTGGCCATCGGCCCGGACGGCCACCTCTACGTCGGGGTCGGCGACGGTGGGAGCGCGAACGACCCGCTCGAGGCCGGCCAGGACCCCATGCAGATCCTCGGTTCGATCCTGCGGATCGACCCCACGCCGGGCGGCGACCGGCCCTACGAGATTCCGGCCGACAATCCGTTCGCATCGGGCGAGGACGGTGCGCCCGAGATCTTCATGACCGGCGCCCGCAACCCGTGGCGGATCTCCTTCGATCCGGTCACCGACGACTTCTGGATCGCGGATGTCGGCCAGAACCAGTGGGAGGAGATCAACCTCCTGCTCGGCGCGAACGGGTGGGGCATCGGCGCCAACCTCGGCTGGGACAACCGGGAGGGCACCCACCAGTTCGAGGGCGCGCGGCCCGAAGGCAACGTCGACCCGGTCTACGAGTATCCCCACAGCGGCGGCCCGCCGAGCGGCTGCTCGATCAGTGGGGGCGCCGTCTACCGCGGTCTCGCCATCCCCGAGCTGGTCGGCGCCTATGTGTTCGGCGACTACTGCCGGTTCACGGTCTGGGCGATCGCGATCCAGGACGGCGAGGTCGTCTACCGCGATCTCGGCGGCGACATCGAGAACCTCGTCGGCATCACCGCTGACGCGGACGGCGAACTGCTCGCCATCACGCTGTCGGGCGCCATCGAACGCATCGTGCCGGCGTGACCCGACGGACAGCCGTCGTGCTCGCCGGGTTGGCCCTGCTCGCGGGCGCTTGCTCAGGCACGGACCGACCCGAGCTGAGCGACACGACGGTGCCGCCGGCGAGCACCACAACCGCAGCCTCGACGACGTCGACAACGACGACCACCACCGAGCCGCCGGTGGTGCATCCGGCGGCGCCGGACGGGCGTGTGTACCCGTCCGTCGCGGCGGAGGCCGAGGACGCCGCGGCCCGTCTCTACGTGGTCGAGGACCTGCTCGACGCCAGCGATCCGAGCGACGCGGCGTGGCCCGACCTCGCCCACGAGCAACAGATGCTCTATCGCGTGATCGGGCGCAACCTGGAGTGGATCGCCGTCACGCTGGAGGGCGCGCCGGACGAGCACCGCTGGGTGATCGAACGCCACCTCGCCGCCCGCCGCGCGATCGCGGACATCGGCGGCGGGTCGGGTGAACCTCCCCAGAACGCGCCGGCCTGGGAGATCATCGAGCCGCTGACGGCGGCGGAACTGCGCGTCCTCTACGACCAGGCCGCAGCCGACACGGGGATCGACTGGAGCTTCCTGGCGGCGATCAACCTGCTGGAGACGGGGTTCGGCCGGATCGACGGCCTGTCGACCGCCGGCGCCCAGGGGCCGATGCAGTTCCTGCCCACGACCTGGGAGGAGGTGAGCGACGGCGACATCGACGACCCGGCCGACGCCATCCCCGCCGCCGCTCGCTACCTCGTGCGCCGGGGCGGTCCGGACGACATGCACCGGGCGCTGTGGGGCTACAACAACTCCGACGCCTACGTCGCGGCCGTCACCCACTACGCGACACTGTTCGCCGCCGACGAGAACTCGTTCCTGGCCGCGCACGGCTGGGAGATCCACTACTCGGCCGCGATCGGCGACCTGTGGTTCCCGGTCGGGTACCGGCTGGAGGAGGCGCAGCCGACGGCGGACTATCTCGAGGACGCGCCCTGGTCGGCGCCGCCGCCGCGCTCCTGACCTCTACGCTCGGCGCATGGTCGACACCTACATCGCCACGGAAGTCACGGACGAGCTGCGCGAAGCGATGGACCGGCTGGTCCCCCAGCTCTCGAAGTCGAACCCGCCGCCGACGAACGAGGCGCTCCAGGAGATGATCGACTCCGACGCGTCGATCCTGTTCATGTGCCGCGACGAGACCGGGATCCTGGGCACGCTCACGCTGATCCTGTTTCGCATCCCGACCGGCATCCGGGCGTGGATCGAGGACGTCATCGTCGACGAGGCCGCCCGCGGCAAGGGCGTGGGCCGCATCCTCAACGAGGCCGCCATCGAGCACGCCTTCGCGCAGGGCGCCATCACCGTCGACCTCACGTCGCGCCCGTCACGCGAAGCCGCCAACCGCCTCTACCAGCGCATCGGCTTCATCGAGCGCGACACCAACGTCTACCGCTACGCCCCACCCGAACAGCTCCGAAGTTGAGACGCCGGGGTCAGAGTCCCGTCCCATCTCACCGCGAGAAAGGTGGGACGGGACTCTGACCCCGAGTGTCTCAACTAGGCGGGGAGGAGGACGGACTGGATCTCGGTGAAGGGGCCGAAGCCCTCGGGGCCGAGCTCGCGGCCGATGCCGGACTTCTTGAAGCCGCCGAACGGGCTGGCCATGTCGAGGATCGCGGCACTGTTCACGGCCACCACGCCGGTGCGGATCTGCCCGGCG
>BQJV01000039.1 GCA_021604885.1 Acidimicrobiales bacterium | reverse complement strand
CCCGCTGGCACTCTTCCGGCTGCTGTCCACCCCCGGCGATCTGCTCCGTGGCCAGGCGATGGCCCTCGCCGTCGTGATGATGGCGCTCGTCGCCACCGCCGCGTTCGTGATCGAGTCCGCACGGTCGAGCGACGAGGGCGCGTTCTGATGTGGAACCTCACGGACGCGACGGTGCGCTTCGGCGGCACCATCGCGCTCGACGGCGTCTCGCTCACGGTGCACCCCACGGAGACGCTCGTCGTGCTCGGCCCGAGCGGCTGCGGGAAGTCGACCCTGCTGCGGGTGATGGCCGGTCTGCAACCGCTCGACGACGGTCGCTTCGAAATCGACGGCGTGGACGCCACCGATCGTCCGCCCCACGAGCGCGGCATCGGCATGGTGTTCCAGGATCCGACCCTCTTCCCCCACCGCCGGGTCGGCGAGAACATCGAGTTCGGGCTCCGCATGCAGGGCGTCGACGCGACCGAACGACGGGCCCGCGTCGACCAGCTCCTCGACCTCGTCGGACTGGGTGGCTTCGCCGATCGCGACCCGGCCACGCTGTCCGGCGGTGAGGCGCAGCGGGTCGCGCTCGCTCGCTCGCTCGCGCCCGGCCCTCGACTCCTGCTCCTCGACGAGCCGCTCGCCGCCCTCGATCGGGCCCTCCGGGACCGCCTCATCGACGACCTCCCCGCGGTCCTGGCGGCCTCCGGCACGGCAGCCGTCCACGTCACCCACGACCACGACGAGGCGTTCGCGTTGGCCGACCGGATCGCAGTCATGCACGCGGGGCGCGTGCTTCGAGTCGACGACCCCCACTCGCTCTACGCCGATCCGCGTACGGAGACGGTTGCCCGCTTCCTGGGCCACACCAACATCGTCGGGGAGGGCACGGATCGGCGCGTCGTGCGACGCGATGCGGCGACGATCGACCCGTCCGGCGAGATCACCGGGACGGTCGTCACCAGTCGCTTCCGCGGCGACCACCACGACCTCGAGGTCGACACCGACCTCGGGCGGCTCGCCTTCGCGCTCACCGAGGGGGCCGACGTGGGATCGTCCGTCCGGCTTCGCATCGATCCCGAGCGGGTGGCCGCGATCGACCCGGGGTGATCGTCAGTCGTCGCGGCGCATCGGGACGTGGGGGATGCCGTCCTCGACGTACTCCGGCCCGGACACGACGAACCCGCGGCCCGCATACCACTCGCTGAGGTGGGACTGCGCGTCCAGCACCCACGGGCCGGACGACGACACGATCACATGATCGACCAGCTCCCCGGCAAGGCCGTTGCCGCGGGCGTCGGCTCTGGTCGCCACCCGCCCGATGCGCCGGGCCTCGCCGTCATCGAGGAGCCGGACGTAGGCCGTCGGACCGTCATCGTCGGCCGACCAGATGTGCCGCGTCGTCGTCTCGGCATCGCGGCCGTCCAACTCGGGGTACGCGCACGCCTGCTCGACAACGAAGACATCGACCCGAAGCCGGAGGAGATCGTGGAGTTCGGTGGTGGTCAGCTCGGCGAAGAACCGATCGAGGATCGCCATCACATGCGGTCGAGGAGGTCGCGCTTCTTCGTCTCGAACTCCTCGTCCGTGATGACGCCCTGTCGACGCAGCTGATCGAGCTTCTCGATCTGCTCGGGAATCGACGTCTCGACCGGCGCGCCCGACGACGCCGCCTGCCCGAGCCGCTGGAGCTTGCGATCCTCGAGCCCCTCGACCTGGCGGTAGATCTCGTTCTGCACCAGATTCGGCCGCCGGATGTCGGTGAAGGTCTGGCGCCCGCCCTCGCCCGCGGATTCGATGCCGAGGTCGCCGGCGCCGATCACCCGCTCGAACACGGACTGGTTGAAGAACACGGTGTTGATGCGATCCAGCGGGATCTCGATGCCTTGCTTCGAGACGACGCCGGTGCGGGAGATGACCCGCTCACTCGTGACCACGAAGTTGATCGTGGTCCAGGTGAGGTACCGGATGCCGAAGTAGCCGAGGGCGACCAGGACCCACACGCCGATCGGGACGGAGATCCAACTCGTCCAGTTGTTGATCAGCGCGAGGAGCCCGAACAGGACCGCGACGGCGAGCAGGGCGGCCGCGGGGGCGAGGTACCACCAGTGCGGCCGCAGGTCGAGCACCAGGTCTTCGTCGTCGGTCAGCAGATGACGGGGAAAGGGCATGAAGGCAGATTAGCTAGCCCCATCCCCACTCGTGGAGGGACTCGTCGTCGATGCCGAAGTGGTGGGCGATCTCGTGGACGACGGTGACGGCGATCTCCTCGATCAACTCGTCGTCGTCGGCGCACATCTCGCAGAGTGGCAATCGGTACAGCGAGATGACGTCCGGCATCACCAACCCGCCGTAGTCGTCGCGTTCGGTGAGGGGGATGCCTTCGTAGAGGCCGAGCAGGTCTTCCGTCGGATGACGGTCCGCCGCAACGACCGCGACGTTCTCCATGAGGCGACCGAGTTCCTCCGGCAGCGCGTCGAGGGCGTCGCCGACGAGGCGTTCGAATCGGGCCGGGCTGACAGGCTCCATCGGGGCGACCCTACCGGGGAGACACCGCGGGTCGAGTGGGTAGGGTGCGCAACGTGTCACCGTCCGACCCGCTGCTCGAAGGCCTCACCGAGGAGCAGCGTGACGCGGTCACGACCGCGGCGAACCCGCTGTGCATCATCGCCGGTGCCGGTTCGGGCAAGACCCGCGTGCTCACCCGCCGGATCGCCTGGCAGGCCCAGGAAGGCACCCACGACCCGCGACGGGTCCTGGCGCTCACCTTCACCCGACGGGCCGCCGCCGAACTGCGGGCCCGTACCCGCCGACTCGGGCTGCGCGAGGACGTCGCGGCCGGCACGTTCCACGCGGCCGCGCTCGCGACCCTGCGCCGATTCTGGGACCACACCGGCCGCACCCACCCGACCCTGCTCGATCGGCGCATGGCCTATCTCGCTCGGGCCCACCCCCGTGTCGACCGCGCCGTGATCGCCGACCTGGACGCCGAGATCGGTTGGGCCCGCGCCCGGCTCATCACGCCCGAGACCTATGGCGAGGCCGCGGAAGCCGCTCGCCGTCGACCGCCCCGCAGCGCGGCGTTCGTGGCGAAGGCCTACACGGGCTACCAGGAGTCGAAGCGCGAGCGGCGCCTCATCGACTTCGACGACGTGCTCGCCCTCTGCCACGCGACGATGCAACGGGAGACGGCCTTCGCGGACGCTCAGCGCTGGCGCCATCGCCACCTCTTCGTCGACGAGTTCCAGGACGTCAACCCGCTCCAGTTCGCCGTGCTCGAATCGCTCCGGGGACCCGAGTCGACGCTCGTCGTCGTCGGCGATCCCGACCAGGCGATCTATGGCTGGAACGGCGCGGATCCGAGGTTCATCAACGACATCGACGAGCATCTGCCCGGCGTCGCCGTCGCCTACCTCCGCACGAACTTCCGGTCCACCCCCGAGGTGCTGGCCGCCGCCGGTCGGGTGCTCGACAAGGAGCCGCAGCCCGCACACCGCATGACGGGCGATGCCCCGACCGTGGTCGGTGCGCCGCTCGACGGCGAGGGCCTGCTCCTCGCCCGGGCCGTGCGGGCCCGCCGCAAGCCCGGCGCTCCCTGGCGCCACCAGGCCGTCCTCGCGCGGACCAACGCCCAGCTCCCCGCGCTGCGGAGCGCGCTCGAGGGCGCCGGGATCCCGACGCGCAGCCGCGGCGAGGGCGCACTCCTGCGCAGGCCGGAGATCATGGACCTGCTGGAGCGCTGGCCGGCCAAGGGTTCACTCAGTGGCGCCCTCGCCGACGAGCGAACGGCCGAGCACGAGCGGCTCGACGCAGAACGCCAAGCGATGGTCGACGCCTTCCTCGACCTCGCCCGCGACCATCTCGTGCTCGAACCCGACGCGACCGTCGACGAGTTCGTCATCGCGCTCCGACACGACGATCGGGTGGGAGCCGCCGGGGATGCCGTCGAGCTCGCCACCTTCCACTCGGCCAAGGGACTCGAGTGGCCGATCGTCCACCTCGTGGGCCTCGAGGACGGACTGGTGCCGATCGCGTTCGCCCGCACCAAGGCGGCCCGTGCCGAGGAGCAACGACTCCTGTATGTCGCCGCCACCCGCGCCGAGCGGGAGTTGCACGTCACATGGGCGACCGAGCGAACGGTCGGCGACAAAGTGCACCGGCGAGCGCCGTCGCCCTGGCTCGACGCGTTCGTCACTGCGGACGACACGACGGCGATCAGCCCGGATCTCGACGAGCTCCGCGAACGCGTCGGCCACGACACACCGGACATCGACCTCACTGACCTCGTGACCCCCGTCGTCGAGAGCCTCACCGCGTGGCGTGAGCACGCCGCCCTGAAGGCGAAGATCGCTCCCGGCGCGGTGCTGTCCGACACGGCGCTCCACGGAATCGCCGAAGCGCGCCCCACGACGATCGATGAACTCGCGGCCGTCCCCGGTGTGGGCCCCGGCAAGGCCCGACGCTTCGGCCCCCGCCTCCTCGAGATCAGTTCCCCGATCGGCTGACCGGGCGTCGCTCAGCCGAGCATGACGAAGTCGTCGAAGGTCGTGCCGTCGCTGAACGTCAGACCCGACACCGCCAGGTCATAGCCGCTGTCGTCGAGCTGGTTGATCGTGACGGAACCGGTCGCGCCGAAGTCCGCGCCGAGATCGTTGCCGTCCGCGCTGACGGGGATGAAGTGAACGCAGATGCCGCTGTCGGCGACCTGGTCGTTGCAGCCGATGGCGAACGTGCCCGTCTCACCCGTCCAGGCGCCACCCCAGACGGTGTACATCTCGAACGACAGGTAGAAGCCGTCGACCGCGTTGCTGGAGTGGATGTGGAAGAACGGATCGGCGCTGCCCGCCGCCGGCGGGATGAAGGTGGGTGTCACGGCGTCCCAGTTCACGGTGACGGTGTTGCCGTCCACCACGAGTGCCGGATCGACTGCCGGCGGATCCTCGCCGCCGTCGTCCGCGCTGTCATCGCTGGGTGGCGCGACCTCACCGCCGTCGTCCCCGTCATCCGTGCTGTCGTCGTCCGTACTGTCGTCCGCCGCCGCATCCTCGTCCGATGAAACGTCCGCGCCGTCGTCCGCGCCGCCGTCGTCGGTGACCTCGGGGTCGTCCGGCGCGGCGTCGCCTGACGAGTCGTCACCGCAGCCCGTCGCCAACAGCACGACGGCAGCCAGCAGTGCGGCGAGCATCTTCACACGAGTTGCACCCATGGGACGACCCTAGATCGTGGCCCCGTTCACGGGAAGCGGCTCAGTGCTCCCCGCCCTCACCACTGCGGGGGTACGCGACGACCACGACGGTTGCGTCACTCTGCTCGAGCACGGTCTCCACGGTGTTGCCGAGGAACGGGCGTCCGTCGACATTGCGCAGCTGGGCGCCGAGCACGACGAGGTCCGCGGTCTCCTCACGGGCGGCCGCGACGAGGGCCGCGCCCGCCGTGTCGGACTCGCGCACGACCGCGCGGGGTTCGAGGCCGGACTCGGTCGCGAGCGCCGACGCACCCTCGATCATCTGATCGGCGACCGCCATGGCCGGATCGTCGTCGCGCTGACGGCGACCGAAGATGCGGGGCAGCGGCGACGAGCGGCTCAGCACGTGGGTGAGCACGACCTCTGTGCCGAGGTTCGACGAGATGGAGAAGGCGACTTCCTGCGCCGACCGGCTCGATCGGGTGCCCGTGACCGGCACGATCACCCGACTGAACGCGGGCGGGAGCGGGCGGTCGAGGTCGCGTGCTCGGCGCACGATCACGACCGGCAATGTCGCGTTGAGCAGGAGCTCGTCGACCATCGGCGAGTAGAGCTGCCCCTCGTGACGGGCGGCCACGCCCACCGCGATCACGCCGTAGCCGAGCCGCGATTCCGCGACGAGGGACCCGGCGATGTCGTCGCCCTTGAGCTGGCGATGGTCGACCTCGCGTTCGTCGAGTACCGCCTTGACGACGGAGATGTCGGGCCACTCGCCGTTGCGTCTGACGGATGCGATCGTCGCCGGCGCTTCCGTCGGCCACGCGAAGTGCACGAGCTGGGCCGCCGCGATCGACGCCGGCTCACCCTGTGACGGGAGGAGGATGCGCGACGACTTCACGACGAGGTTGCGGCTGAGCGCCTCCTCGCGTTCGAGCCGTTCCTGCTCCTCCTCGCTGCCTCGCCAGCCCCGCACGACGATGCGGAGGCTGACAGCGGCGAAGATCGAGGTGATCAACGGCACGATCACGATCACCGTGTAGGCGGTCTCGTTGAACACTCCGAGCGTGAGGCCGACCGACGCGATCACGATCTCCAGCGCGCCGCGAGCGTTGAGGCCGGCGCCGAGTGCGGTGGCGGCGCGGTTGCTCTGGCCGGCGAGTCGGGCTCCTACGAACGCGCCGACGAACTTGGCCACGATCGCCACCGTCACCACGAGCAGCGCCCACTGGAGCGCATTGTCCTCCCCGAGCAGTCCGAGGTCGACCCGGAGGCCTGCCGTCGCGAAGAAGACCGGCGCGAGGAACGAGTTCGTGACCGACTCGATGTGGTGCAGCACCTCTTCCTGTTGGAACCGCGATCGGTGCAGCACCACGCCGGCCACGAAGGCGCCGAGCACGGCTTCGATGCCGAGGGCCTGCGTGGCGACGCCGTAGATCAGCATCGTGAAGATGACGACGGTCATCGCGCCGCCGATGTTCGGGCCGTCTCGCCGCACCCAGCGAAGCGCCAGATCGACCACCCGCTGACCGAGCGTCATCGCGATCGCCAGGAAGAGGGCGAGGCCCACGACGGTGCGGACGACCGCGCTGACCGAAACCGAACCGGACACGGCGAAGCCGGTGAAGACCGCGAGCATCACCCAGCCGACGACGTCGTTGGCCATACCCGCGGCGACGGTGATCTGACCGAAATCGCGTCGCATCAGGCCGAGCTCGGACAGGATCTTCGCGATCACGGCCAGCGCCGACACCGCGAGCGCGGCCGCGACGAACAGGGCGAAGACGGTGCGGTCGCTCTCGGGGCCGATGAACGACTCGGGCAGCGACAGGCCGACGATCAGTCCACCGATCAGCGGGACGACGAGACTGAATCCGGTCACGAGCGCTGCCGGGCGGCCGAGTCGCCTGATCAGGTTGAGGTCGGTCTCGAACCCGGCGGTCACGAGCAGCAGCGCGACACCGAGCCAGCTCACCGCCAGGAGGGCGCCGCTGCTGATCTCGTAGTCGGGCAGGAACCAGTGGAAGCCGTCCTCCCACACTCGACCGAAGATCGACGGGCCGAGGATTACGCCGGCGGCCAGCTGGCCGATCACGGACGGAAGGTTGATCTTCTTCATCAACTCGCCCAAGATGCGCGCCATCGCGACGAGGACGAGCAGCTGGGTCCAGAAGACGAGGAGTTGGTGTTCGTCGAGCGAGGTCAGCATCGGGTCACCGGGTCCCGTCGATCAACACGGGGGCGTGGTCGCTCGGCGGATCGTCCTTCGGCCCCTTCCGCTCGTTGCGGTCGACGAGCGTCACGGCGACCCGGTCAGCGACGGACCGGGTCGTCAGGAGCAAGTCGATGCGCATGCCGAGCTTCTTGTGGAAGTTGCCGCCGCGATAGTCCCACCAGGAGTAGAGGCCACCGTCGTCGTGGTGCTCACGGAAGACGTCGACCAGGCCCCAGTCGAGCAGGGTCTGGATCTTCTCCCGCTCAGCCGCGCTCGCGTGGGTCTCGGTTGCGAACTTCGCAGGGTCGTACACGTCGCGGTCGTCGGGCGCGATGTTGAAGTCGCCACAGACGACGACGTCGTCCGCCGGGGTGCATTGCCCGTCGAGATCGGCGGCGAGCCGGTCGAGCCAGCGGAGCTTGTACTGATAGTGCTCGTGGTCGAGTGACCGACCATTCGGGACATAGCAGGAGGCAACCCGCACGCCGCCGCAGGTCGCCCACGCGATCCGGGCGTCGGGATCCGGGTTGCCGCCGTCGCCGAAACCGCCGATCGGGTTCTCGATACCGACCCGGCTGAGGATGGCGACGCCGTTCCACTGGCCCTGCCCGTGGTGGAAGGTCTCGTAGCCGAGCGCCTCGAACGTGAGGGCCGGGAACGCGTCGTCGGCCAGCTTGGTCTCCTGCAGGCAGAGCACGTCCGGCTCGAAGGTCTGGAGCCAGCGCTCGACTCGACCGAGCCGTGCGTTGAGCGAGTTGACGTTCCACGTGACGATGCGCACGGCGGCACCCTATCCGCCTGACGGCCCCCGTTTCGGCTCACCAGTCAGCCCCGCGTCCAGGCCATAGACTCCGGCTGTGGCTACCACCGATGACCCTGCCGATCTGGGCCCCAACGCCTGGCTCGTCGACGAGATGCGCGCCCAGTGGGAAGCCGACCCCGCCTCGGTCGACGCCAGTTGGCGCGGTGTCTTCGAGAACGGCAGCAACGGCAGCGCCGCCGCCCCACCGCCTCCTCCCCCCGCGCCGATCGAGGTCGCCGGCAACGAGGTGACCCGCCCCACCGTCGCCCCCATCGCCGACTGGTCCGCCCCCGCGGAGCCCGCCCCAGCCGCAGCCCCGACGCCGACTGCCGCCCCGGAGCCGACGCCGCCGCCGACTGCCACCCCGGAGCCCGCGGCGGCCCCCGCGCCGCCGCAGGACACACCGCCGCAGGACACACCGGCTCCCGCGGTTCCGGCGAATGCCGGCGAAAGCAATGCCGGCGACAGCAATGCCGGCGCCAGCAACGCCTCCCCCATCCGTGGGGCCGGCGCCCGGATCGTGACCAACATGGAGGCTTCGCTCGGCGTTCCGACGGCGACCTCGTTCCGCCAGATCCCGGCGAAGCTGCTCGAGGTCAACCGGAAGGTGATCAACGGGCACCTGGCCCGCAAGCAGACGGGCAAGGTGAGCTTCACGCACCTGATCGGCTACGCCGTGGTGCGGGCGATCTCGGACGAGATGCCCGCGATGAACAACACCTACGAGGCGGACGCGGACGGCAAGCCGCTGCTGATCCGCAACACCCATGTCGGTCTCGGCATCGCGGTCGATCTGGAGAAGTCCGACGGCTCGCGCACCCTGATGGTGCCCTGCATCAGGGACGCCGACACGCTCGACTTCCGGGAGTTCATCGACCGCTACGAGGCGTTGATCCGCAAGGTGCGTGACGGCAAGTTGTCGCCGGACGACTTCGCGGGGACCACGGTGAGCCTCACGAATCCGGGCACGATCGGCACGCTCCAGAGCGTCCCCCGGTTGATGCCGGGCCAGGGCCTGATCGTCGGCGTCGGGTCGATCGCGTTCCCGACGGAGTTCGAGGCGGCCGACCCCGCGAAGCTCGCCGATCTCGGCGTGTCGAAGGTGATCACCGTCACCTCGACCTACGACCATCGGATCATCCAGGGCGCCGAGTCCGGCATGTTCCTGAAGAAGGTCCACGAGCTGCTGCTCGGCGAGGACGACTTCTACGTCGACATCTTCCGCGCCCTCGACGTGCCTTACGAGGCGGTCAAGTGGCGTCGTGACGTCAACCCGGTCGACCGCGAGACTTCGCTGCTCGAGAAGCAGGCGAAGGTCAACCAGCTGATCAACATGCACCGTGTGCGCGGCCACCTGATCGCGGATCTCGACCCGCTCCAGGTCAAGGAGCCGACCATGCATGCGGAGCTCGACCCGGCCACCTACGGCCTCACCATCTGGGATCTCGACCGCGAGTTCCTCACCGGCACCGACACCGGGATCTACGCCCAGGTCGGCGGACGACCCAAGATGCCCCTCGGCGACCTGCTCGGCGTGCTGCGCGATGCGTACTGCCGCACGATCGGCGTCGAGTACATGCACATCCAGGACCCGGTGGAGAAGCGCTGGATGCAGGAGTTGCTGGAGGGCGCGGACCGCTCGATCGACGCGGACGAACAACGTCATGTCCTGTCCCGGCTGAACGCCGCCGAGGCGTTGGAGACATTCCTGGGCACCAAGTACGTGGGCCAGAAGCGCTTCGGCATCGAAGGAGCCGAGAGCACGATCCCGCTGGTGGACGCCGTCATCGGTGCGGCGGCCGACGCGGGCCTCGCCGAGGTCATCATGGGCATGGCCCACCGCGGACGGCTGAACGTGCTCGTCAACATCGTCGGGAAGACCTACGGCGAGCTGTTCAACGAGTTCGAGGGCGGCTCCATCAGCCAGATGACCCAGGGCTCGGGCGACGTGAAGTACCACCTCGGCCAGACCGGCGTGTTCGAGAGCCGCAACGGCAACACCATCCCGGTGGAGCTCGCCGCGAACCCGTCCCACCTGGAGGCCGTCGATCCGGTGGTGGTCGGCATGGTGCGGGCGCGGATGGACTCCATCCCGAAGGACAGCGATTTCGAGGCCTACCCGGTGCTGCCCCTGCTGATCCACGGCGACGCGGCCTTCGCCGGTCAGGGCGTGGTGGCGGAGACGCTCAACCTGTCGCAGATCCGCGGCTATCGAGTCGGCGGCACCGTTCACGTCATCATCAACAACCAGGTCGGCTTCACCAGCACGCCCGATGTCGCCCGGTCCTCGGAGTACTCGACCGATGTCGCCAAGATGATCCAGGCGCCGATCTTCCACGTGAACGGCGACGATCCGGAGGCCTGCGTGCGGGTGGCGCGGCTCGCGTTCGCCTACCGCCAGCAGTTCAACAAGGACGTCGTGATCGACATGATCTGCTACCGGCGCCACGGCCACAACGAGGGCGACGATCCGAGCTACACGCTTCCCGAGATGTACCGCCGTATCGACGCTCGACCCTCGGTGCGGGCGCAGTACACGACGTCGCTGGTCAAGCGGGGCGACCTCACGTCGGAGGAAGAGGAGGACGCGCTGGCCGACTTCAAGTCGCGACTTCAGGCCGCCCTCGACAGCACCCGCGAGATCCAACACGACCCCGACGCCCGGGCCCAACCGCCCGTGCAGCCGATCGGCGTGCTGCCCCATCTGCGCACCTCGATCGACCGCCCGACCGTCAACCGGATCTACGACGCACTGTCGTCGACTCCCGAAGGGTTCACGGTCCACCCCAAACTCGCGCAGCAGTTCGACAAGCGCGACGACATGTTCGCCGCCGGCGAGATCGACTGGGCCCTCGGCGAGGCCATGGCGATGGGGTCGCTGCTGATCGAGGGCACCTCGATCCGCCTCGCCGGCCAGGACTCGCGTCGCGGCACCTTCAGCCATCGCCACTCCACGCTCGTCGACTACGAGACGGGCGCCGAACACGTCCCGCTCGCGGGCCTCGCGGCGCAGGACACGGAGCTGTGGATCTACGACTCCCTGCTCAGCGAGTACGCGGCGCTCGGGTTCGAATACGGCTACTCGGTCGCGAAGCCCGAGGCGATGGTCATCTGGGAGGCCCAGTTCGGCGACTTCGCCAACGGCGCGCAGATCATCATCGACCAGTTCATCGTGGCGGCGAAGGACAAGTGGCAGCAGGACTCCGGCCTCGTACTGCTCCTCCCCCACGGCTTCGAGGGGCAGGGGCCCGAACACTCCTCGGCCCGCATCGAGCGATTCCTGCTGCTCGCGGCCGAGGACAACATGCAGATCTGCAACGCCACCACGGCCGCGCAGTTCTTCCACCTGCTGCGGCGCCAGATGCTGCAGCACCACCGCACGCCGCTCGTCGTCTTCACACCGAAGTCCTTGCTTCGAGCGAAGCAGAGCCGCTCCCCGGTCAGCGAGCTGTTGTCCGGCACGTTCGAGGAGCTGTTGCCCGACCGGTCCGGGATCGACCCGGCAGACGTACGCCGCCTCGTGCTGTGCAGCGGCAAGGTCACCGTCGATGCCGAGAACGAACGCGATGCGCGTGGCGCACCCGTCGCGATCGCCCGGGTCGAACAGCTGTACCCCTGGCCCTTCGACGCCGTTGCGGCCGAGCTGGCTCGCTATCCGAACGCGGACGAGATCGTGTGGCTCCAGGAGGAGCCGGAGAACATGGGTCCGTGGAACGCGATCAAGGGCCGGCTCTACGAGCGCCACGAACGCTCGCACAAGATCCGCCGCGTCAGCCGGTTCGAGTCCGGCTCACCCGCCTGCGGCAGCATCAAGGTGCACGCCCAGGAACATGCCGAGTTGCTCGACCGCGCGCTGCGCTTCGACGACCCGACCTGACGTGTCCTGACCTGTCCTGTCCTGACCTGGATGGTGCCGGTCAGGCGAACGGAATGGTCGCCGCGAGGGCGATCGACCAACTCATCAGCGAGCCGATCAAGACGTATTCCGTGACGGCGTGGACGTCGACGTCGTCGTGGCTGCGCAGCTCCGGGTAGCGCAGGAGCGACTTCGCCGTGACCACGAGCGCCGCGGTGGTCGGCTGGCCCGCCACCACCAGACCGACGATCAGGAGACGCTCGAGCGGCCCGATCACGCGGCCGCCGCGGATGCGTGTCGTCGGCGGGTCGCCGTCGATCACCACGTCGAGCACGACGCGCACGATCGCGTTCGCCGTGGCGACCATGACCACCCCGACACCGAGGATGAGCAGGACCTCTGCTGCCCGCGTCTCGCGGATCAGATCGATGCGGGACTCCTCGAGGAAGTCGCCCCACAGGCCGTTGTGGCCCGAGAAGTGGAGCGTGGACAGCACCGCGGCGGCGCAGATGCCGCCGCCCAGCGTCGCCAGTTGGAGTTGGGGCGAGGCGAAGCCGACCCGAACCAGCTGCCAGGCCGACGCGACGATGGCGACGACGACGATCGTGACGACGGCGTCCTGCCCTCGACCGTCGTTGCCCAACACCCCGACGACGCCGACCACCAGGCTGACACCGATGGCCAGCAGGGCGCGATTCCGCGACGAGGGCATGCCGGCGAGGCCGTGGGACAGATCGCCGAAGCCGATGGCCAGCAGGACGATGGCGAGCGCGGTCATGACGGACTGTGTAGCGCGTCGAGGGCCGCGGCGAGGGCGCGGAGGTTGTTTCGCCGGCGCCGTTGGGACACCCCGCTCGCGCTGATCCCCACCTCCGTGGCGATGTCGTCGGTGGTGCGCCCGTCGAGGTCGCCGAGGACGATCCGCGC
>BQJV01000038.1 GCA_021604885.1 Acidimicrobiales bacterium | reverse complement strand
GGGCGCACTCGCGTCCGACGACGCCGTGTTCGACGGCATGTGTCGCCAGGCCGGTCTCATCCGGGCCAGCGACGTCGAGGAGGGATTCGAAGCCGCCGCGACCCTCGCCACACAACCGCTCCCGCGGGGGAACCGTGTGGTCGTCGTGACGACCGTCGGCGGCTGGGGCGTCGCCGCCGTGGATGCGATGGCCGACACCCGCCTCACTGCGGTCGCGCTCCCGGACGACCTCTACGCGGCGATCGACGAGAAGCTGCCGCCCCGCTGGTCGAAGAACAACCCGATCGACATGGCCGGCGGCGAGACCCGCGACACGGTGCCGGAGATCCTCGAGCTCGCCGCCGCTCATCCCGACGTGGACGGCGTGCTCTTCCTGGGCCTCGGCATCCAGTCGAACACCGCCTCGATGCTGCGCGAAGGCGGGTTCTATCCGGACCACGGCCTCGAACGCATTGTCGGGTTCCACGAGCGCCAGGACGCGCGCTACGCGGAGGCCGCGGCCGAGATCGCGGCGCGCACCGGCACACCGGTGCTCATCGCCACCGAACTCGCGAACGCACGTCCGGACAATGCCGGCCCCGCTGCCGTGCGCGCGGCGGGTCGAATGTGCCATGCGTCGGCCGGCCGGGCGATCCGCTCGCTCGACCTGATGGCCCGCTACGCGAATTGGCGCCGAGCCCGGGGGCTGTGACCTCTACGGTCGAGCCATGACCACCACGCCCGAGCCCCCCTACTACGCCGTGCTGTTCACGACCCTTCGGTCCGGGTGGGGCGACGAGGGCGCCGACGCGGCCTACGGCGCCGCGGCGGCGCGGATGGAGGAGCTCGCGGCGACGATCCCCGGCTACCTGGGCATCGAGTCGTCCCGCTCCGACGACGGCACCGGCATCACCGTCTCCTACTGGGCTTCCGAGGACGCCATCGCCGAGTGGCGCCGGCACCCGGAGCATCTCGAGGTGCAGGCTCACGGACGCGCCGACTGGTACGAGTGGTACGAGCTCCGGGTCGCCCGCGTCGAACGGGCGAGGTCCTTTCCGTGACGATCTTCGACGACATCCGGGCGTCGTGTGCCGCCGTGGCGGAGCACGCCCATTTCGTGACCATGGATCGCGGGCGGGTGGCCGAGTTCGCCGCGGAGATCGACCTCGACACGCCGCAGAACGACCCCGGCCAACGGCGAATCGGTTCGGAGGAGTCCGCCACGGCGTTCGTCCTCGCCCTCGACGCCATCAACTTCGGCAGCGGCTACTTCCCCCATCTCCACAAGCGACCCGGCATGTCCGGATACCACACGATCGCGACGTCGCTGCGTGACCTCGTGGCCGACACCGGCGCCCTCACCGCGGACCGGCTCGCCGCGTGGACGGTCGACGACGCCGCGGCGACCTTCCAGCAGACACTCGACGGTGGGCCGGCCCACGAGTTGATGCAGCTCTTCACCACGGCGTGGCACGACCTCGCGGCATGGGTCGTGCGCCACGGGGACGGATCGTTCGCCGCCGCCGTCGCCAAGGCCGATGGGTCCGCGGCGATGCTCGTCGCGATGCTCGACGAGATGCCCTTCTTCCACGACGTGCACACGCACCCCGTCGCGGGCGACGTGCTCCTCTACAAGCGCGCCCAGATCACGGTGCAGGACCTCGCGGTGGCCTTCGACGGCGACGGCCCGGGCCAGTTCAACGACCGGGCCGAGCTGACCATGTTCCCGGACAATCTCGTCCCCCATGTGCTCCGGGTGGAAGGCGTGCTCCACTTCGACGACGCGCTGCTCGCCCGGATCGAGGCGGTCGAGGACATCCCCGTCGGATCGCCGGAGGAGGTCGAGATCCGCGCGTGCGGGCTCCACGCGGTCGAACTGCTGCGCGACGAACTCGCCGCGACGGGCACCCGGATCACCAGCGGCGACCTCGACAATGTGCTCTGGAACCTCGGTGCCGACGCCCGCTACAAGGCGATTCCGCGCCATCGCTCCCGTTGCGTCTTCTACTGAGCGAACGACATTCTCGGAATCGACATCGATTGGACGAGGCAGCGCCCGATCGCGCGGGATACGGTTCATCCACCATCGGAGGGGCTGCGCGGTTCCTTCGATACGTACACCACCGCCGTCGAGCGGTAACTGGAGGGAAAATGCGCAAGCGACTTCTACTGCTTCTGAGCGTGCTGATGTCTTTCTCGCTCATCGCCGCAGCGTGCGGTGATGACGATGGACCGGCTGGCTCCGTGGGCCTCGTGTTCGACATCGGTGGTGAAGGTGACCAGTCGTTCAACGACTCGGCTGCCGCCGGTCTGGACCGTGCGGCCGAGGAGCTCAACGTCGAGATCTCGAAGGTCTCGCCCAACGACGACGGTTCCAACCGGGCCGAGCTGCTCCAGCTGCAGGCCGACGCCAGCGACATCGTGATCGCCGTCGGCTTCCTGTTCGAGGCCGACGCCGCCGAGGTGGGTGGCGCCAACGCCGAGACCAACTTCGGTGTCATCGACTCCTCGATGCTCGACTTCTCGGGTGATGCGCCGGCTCCCTACGCCGACAACATCGCCGGTCTCGTCTTCTCCGAGGAGCAGGGCTCCTATCTCGTGGGTGCCGCTGCGGCCTCCATGAGCGAGACGGGCACCATCGGCTTCATCGGCGGCGTGTGCTGCTTCGGCCTCATCGAGAAGTTCGAAGCCGGCTACATCGCCGGCGCGAAGGCGGTGAACCCGGACATCCAGATCATCTCGGAGTACATCACCGAGTTCCCGAACTTCGACGGCTTCAACGACCCGGCCGCCGGCCGTGAGACCGCTCTCGCCATGTACGAAGGTGGCGCGGACATCATCTACCACGCTGCGGGAGGCACCGGTGCGGGCATGTTCGCCGCCGCCAAGGAGCACACCGAGGCGTCCGGCTCGAAGGTCTGGGGCATCGGCGTCGACTCGGATCAGTACAACACCGTCGGCGCGGACGTGCAGGAGTTCGTCCTCACCTCGATGCTGAAGCGTGTCGACGTTGCGGTGTTCGAGATCATCAAGGCGCACCTCGACGGCGACTTCGGTCCGGGCGAGCAGCGCTACGACCTCTCGGTCGACGGCGTGGGCTACTCGACGTCGGGCGACTTCCTGCCGGACGACGTGATCGCCCAGCTCGAGGACTTCAAGCAGCAGATCATCGACGGTGACATCGTCGTGCCGACCGATCCGGCCAACGCCTGATCCGAGGATCCAGATGACGTAGCAACGGGGCCGGGATACATTCCCGGCCCCGTTGTGGTTTTGGCACGGGACGCGAAGGAGGACCGGGTGGCGCTCGCCATCGAACTCAAGGGCATCACGAAGCGCTTCCCCGGCGTTGTCGCCAACGACGACGTGAACCTCGCCGTCGAGCAGGGCGAGATCCACGCGATCTGCGGTGAGAACGGCGCCGGCAAGTCGACGCTGATGAAGATCCTGTACGGCATGCAGGCCGCAGACGAAGGCACGATGTCGGTCAACGGGACCGAGGTGAAATTCACCTCACCGGCGGACGCCATCGCGGCGGGCATCGGCATGGTCCATCAGCACTTCATGCTGGCCGGCAACCTCAGCGTGCTCGAGAACGTGATCCTCGGGGCCGAGCCCACGGTCGGCGGCGGCATCATCGACCGCGCCGACGCCAAGCGGCACCTGACGGAGGTCGGAGCCGCCTACGGCCTCGAGATCGATCCGGACGAGTTCGTCGAGGAGCTCGAGGTCGGCGAACGCCAACGGGTCGAGATCATCAAGGTGCTGTACCGCGGCGCCAAGATCCTGATCCTCGACGAGCCCACCGCCGTCCTCGTTCCCCAGGAGGTCGACGAGCTGTTCCGCAACATGCGCGAGCTGAAGGCCGACGGCGCCACGATCCTCTTCATCGACCACAAGCTCGAGGAAGTTCTCGAGATCGCCGACACGATCACCGTCCTGCGGCAGGGCCGCACGGTGGCCAGTGTGAAGCCCGCCGATGTCAGCACCGGCGACCTGGCGGAGCTGATGGTCGGATCCGAACTCCCGACCCCGGAGACCACCGAGTCGACGGTGACCGACGACGTCGCGCTCTCGATCACCGGTCTCACGGTCCGCGACGCGGATGACCGTGCCGTGGTGGACGACGTCAGCCTCCGGATCCGTCGTGGCGAGGTCGTCGGGATCGCGGGGGTGGAGGGCAATGGCCAGACGGAGCTCGTCGAGGCCATCATCGGCACCGGCCGCCCAGAGACCGGGTCGATCGAGCTCATGGGCAACGACATCTCCCAGCAGTCGGTGCGCCATCGACGCAGCAACGGCATCGGCTACATCCCCCAGGACCGCCACGAGGAGGGTCTGCTCCTCGAATCTCCGTTGTGGGCGAACGCCGCCCTCGGGCACCAGATGAAGCCGCCGTATGCGCAGGGCATCTGGTTCAACCGGCAGGGCGCGCAGAGCACCACGGAGCACATCCGAGAGCGTTTCGACGTACGCACGCCGGACATCCACGTCGCCGCACTCGCGCTCTCCGGCGGCAATCAGCAGAAGCTGATCGTCGGCCGCGAGATGACCGCCGAGCCCGACGTACTCATCGCTTCCCACCCGACCCGCGGCATCGACGTCGGTGCGCAGGCGGCCGTGTGGGACCACATCCGAGGCGCCCGTGCCGAAGGCATGGCCACCCTCCTGATCTCCGCCGATCTCGACGAGCTGATCGGGCTCTCCGACACGATCCTCGTCATGTACAAGGGCCGCCTCGTCGCCGAGCTGGATCCGGCCTCGATCACGCCACGAGATCTCGGCAGCTACATGACAGGAGCCGAGGTATGACCGACATCGCTCCGGAGGGCGCCGCATTCGCGGTGGCCGAGGATTCCACCCGCCGGCGCCTGACCATGGCGCTCGCCGCGCCGCTCGGCGCCGTGATCTTCTCCGTGGTCGCCGCCACGCTCATGCTCTTCATCGCCGGCAGCGACCCGTTCGCGGCCTACGCGGACATGTTCGAACACGCCTCGAAGCCAGAGACGATCGTTTCGATGTTCAACCGTGCGACGCCGCTCTACATCTCCGGCGTCGCTGCGGCCATCGGCTTCAAGATGAACCTGTTCAACATCGGTGTGGAGGGCCAGTACCGCATGGCCGCCATCTTCGCCGCCTATGTCGGCGGTGCGATCGCGCTTCCCGGGTTCCTCCACATCGCGGTGATCATCGTCGTCGCGATGCTCGTCGGCGCCGCCTGGTCCGGCCTCGCCGGCTTGCTCTACACCCACCGCGGCGTGAACGAGGTCATCGGCACGATCATGCTCAACGGTGTGGCGCTCGGGCTCATCGCCTGGCTCGTGCGTACCTGGCAGGCCGAAGGCGAGATCCCCGTCGTCGGCGTCGGCACGGAACCGATCGAGAGCTCCGGCATCCTGCCCAATCTCACGTGGTTCCCGGAGCTCTTCACCGATCTGCGCGGGAACAACGAGCTCACCGGCGTCCTGCTCATCGCGATCGTGGTCGGCGTCTTCTACCACGTGCTCCTGAACCGCACGATCTTCGGATTCGAACTCCAGGCCAGCGGCGCCAACCCGTTCGCGGCCCGCGCCGGCGGTGTACCGCCGCGGCGGATGGCGCTCACCGCGATGCTGCTGTCGGGCGGCATCGCCGGTCTCGTCGGCATCGCAGAGATCATGGACAAGGGTCGCTACAACCCCAACTTCGTCGGCGGGCTCGGCTTCAACGGCATCGGCATCGCCCTGCTCGGCCGGAACCATCCGGCGGGGATCGCAGTCGGCGCCCTGCTGTGGGCGTTCCTCGAAGCGTCGTCCGACATCCTCCAGATCACCGCTGCGGCGCCCAAGGAGATCATCGACATCATGCGGGGCGTCATCCTCCTCACGGTGGTGATCGGCTACGAGGTCGTGCACCGGATCCGGCGTCGCGACGAGGCTGCCAGAGCCGCCGCGCGGCTGGTGGAGGTCGACGCATGAGCTCCTGGCACCAACTCCGCACCCCGGTTCGCTGGATGATCCTCGCCGCCGTCGGCGTGCTCGCCCTGTCCCTGCTCGAGTTCGTCACCGACAATCACGGCCTCACGACCGAGGGCCAGGTCGGGGCCATGCTGCGATGGGCGGCACCGATCATGCTCGCCGGCCTCGGCGGCCTGTTCGCCGAGCGGGCGGGCGTCGTCAACATCGGCCTCGACGGCATGATGATCATCGGCATGTGGTTCGGCGCCTGGGGCACCGTGAACTACGGGCCATGGGCGGGGCTCGCCATCGGCATCCTCGGCGGCGCCCTGGCGGCGCTCGTCCACGCCATCGCCACCGTCTCGTTCGGCGTCGACCAGATCATCAGCGGCGTGGCGGTGCTCATCGCCGCTCCGGCGGTCACCCGCTATCTGTCTCTGGAGATCTTCGACGACTACGAGGGCGGGTCGATCACGCAGTCACCGCGGCTCGATTCGGCGGGCAAGTTCACCTTCCCGTTCCTGTCCGGCGGTGATCTCTTCGGCTGGACGACCCCCGACACACTCGGCTGGTTCAACGAACGGAACTGGTTCGCGATCTCCGATCTCACCGAGGTCGCGCGCGGGCTGACGTTCAACCTGAGCATCTTCACCGTCGTCGCCTACGCCCTCATTCCATTCCTGAGCTTCGTGATCTGGCGCACGCGGTTCGGTCTACGGGTCCGCATCTGTGGTGAGCACCCGACCGCCGGCGAGACCCAGGGCATCAACATCTACGCATACAAGTACGCCGCCGTCATCATCTCCGGCGCGCTCGCCGGCTTCGGCGGCGCGTTCATCGCCACGCCGGAGCTGGGCGGCATCTACCAGGAGGGATCGACGAACTCGATGGGCTTCATCGGCCTCTCCGCGCTCATCGTGGGCAACTGGCGTCCCGCCGGGGTGATGGCCGGCGCCTTGTTGTTCGGCTTCCCGAGAGCACTCGGCCTGCGCGAGGTCGGCGACGCCAACTCCACCCACCTCCTGCTCCTCGTGGCCGGGCTGATCCTCGTGGCGGTCGCCGTGAACAACGCCGCCAAGCGGAACTGGACCGACACGATCCTGGCGGGAGGCATCGGACTCGGCAGCCTGATCTGGTACTTCACGTCGGACTCGGTGGCGGACTGGTTCGTCGACATCCTGCCGTTCGTCACCGTGCTGCTCGTCCTCACGTTCTTCTCACAGCGACTGCGCATGCCCGCGACCGCAGGCCTGCCGTATCGCAAGGGCGAGTCGTAGCGTGCTGACGGCGGACCAGCTCGCTGCCTGGGATCGCGACGGATACCTCGTCTTCGAGAACGCCGTCGATCCGGCGACGTGCGACGAACTCCGAGAACACGTCATCGCCCAGCTCGCGGCAGCCGACCCGACCGTGGACGGCGGGCTCACCGTGTTCGACACGACCGAGCAGGGCCATGCCCAACAGGACTACTTCCTCACTTCGGGCGACAAGGTGCGCTGGTTTCTCGAGGACGGGGCCGTCGTCGACGGTCAACTGACCCGCCCGCTCCCGCTCGCCGTCAACAAGCTCGCCCACGCCATGCACGACCTGGATCAAGTGTTCGACCGTTTCAGCCGCACGCCGCTGATGGCGGCGGTGGCCGCGGACCTCGGCATCGACGATCCGAAGCTCCTCCAGTCGATGTACATCTTCAAGCAGCCGTCGATCGGCGGTGAGGTGAGCTGCCACTGCGACCACACGTTCCTGTGGACCGAGCCCCAATCCGTGATCGGCTACTGGTTCGCGATCGAGGACGCCACGATCGAGAACGGGTGCCTCTACGTGGCGCCGGGCCACCATCGCGATCCGGTACGGACCCGGTTCCGGCGAGACGGCGACGGCACCACGATGGACATCCTCGACACCACCCCCTGGCCCACCGACGCGCTCGTGCCGCTCGAAGCGACGAAAGGCACGATGCTCGTGCTCCACGGGTCGCTGCCCCACTGGAGCGCGCCCAACACCTCCGCCGCGAGCCGCCACGCCTACACGCTGCACGTGATCGACGGCGCCGCGGACTATCTCGACGACAACTGGCTTCGCCGCTCGCCCGACATGCCGCTGCAGGGATTCGCATGACCGACATCCGCCACGCCCTCCCCGACGATGCCGACGATGTCGAGACAACGCTGCGGGAGGCGTTCCTGGCCGACCCGATGATGGCGTTCATGATCGAGGATCCGGAGCGCGAGGGCCACTGTCGTCGCGACGACCTGGCCGCGATCATGGATGTCGAGCGTCGAACCTACGCGCCGTGCGGCCACAGCTACACGATTCCCGGAAAGGCGGCCGCCCTGTGGGCGCCGCCCGGCCATCGGCCCGATCTCACCGAGTTCATCGAGGTGTTCTCGTCGCGCGCCGACCCGGAACGGGCGGCCACGGCAGCCGAGCAGTTCATGCTCATGGCCGAGCACGAGCCCGAGGAACCCCACTTCTACCTCCACCTGATCGGCGCCCGGGACAGCGCCCGCGGCCAGGGACTCGGCTCGCTCCTGCTCGACCGCATCCACGCCGTGTGCGACGCGGAGGGGCTGCCGGCCTACCTCGAAGCATCCAGTGAGCGCAGCGCGGTGCTCTACGAGCGCCACGGCTACGAACGCCTCGCGACCATCGACTTCGCGCCCGGCGTCGCCCTCCGACCGATGCTGCGGTCTCCCCGCTGACCCGGCATAGCCTGGGGTATGGCCACGCACGTCAGCCCCATTCTCGACGTCGGACCGCCGACGCTCGACCGGATTCGCCAGGCGCCGAAGGTCGTCCTCCACGATCATCTCGACGGTGGCCTGCGCCCGGAGACGATCATCGAGATCGCCGATCAGGTCGGCTACACCGACCTGCCGACGACCGACGCCGCCGAGCTCACCACCTGGATGCTCCGCGGTGCGAACCGCAAGGACCTCACCCTCTATCTGGAGACGTTCGCGCACACGGTCGCCGTCATGCAGACCCGCGAGGGCATCGAACGCGTCGCCCGGGAGTGCGCGGAAGACCTCGCCGCCGACGGCGTCGTCTACGCCGAGGTGCGGTTCGCTCCCGAACTCCACACCGAGCAGGGCCTCACCCTCGACGACGCCATCGAGGCCGTCCTCACCGGATTCGCGGCCGGCGCGGCGGGCACCGAGCTCACCATCCGGGCGATCTGTTCGGCCATGCGTCACCAGCAGAACTCCCTCGAGGTGGCCCAGGCCGCCATCCGCCATCGCGACGACGGCGTGGCCGCGTTCGACATCGCGGGGCCGGAGGACGGGTTCCCTCCCGACGACCATCTCCTCGCCTTCCAGTTCTGCCAGCGGGAGAACTTCCACATCACCATCCATGCCGGCGAGGCGTACGGCCCCGCTTCGATCTGGAAGGCGCTGCAGTGGTGTGGAGCCGAACGGCTCGGTCACGGCATCCGCATCATGGAGGACATGACCCGCAGTGCGGACGGCGACCGCGAGCTCGGTCGCCTGGCGCACTTCATCCGCGACCGGCGCATCCCCCTCGAGGTCTGCCCCACATCGAACGTCAACACCGGCGTCGTCGACGAGATCGCCGACCACCCGATCGCCGAGCTGATCGATCTGCGGTTCCGGGTCACGCTCAACACCGACAACCGGCTGATGTCCGGCGTATCGATGTCGTCCGAGATGGATGCGCTGGTCGGCGCGTTCGGCTACGGCTGGGACCGACTCCGCTGGCTGACCGTGAACGGGATGAAGTCCAGCTTCCTGCCGTTCCGCGAGCGACTCCAGATCATCGAGCAGGTCATCAAGCCGCGCTACGCCCCACTGGAGGCCTGGGCACTCGAGCCGCGTGTCTGAGCACTGAGAGGGGGGCGGACTAGGGTCCCTCGAATGCGGATCCCTCTCCTTGCTCGCGTCCTCGCCGTTCTGCTGGCCCTCGCCCTCGTCGCGGCCGCCTGTTCCGACGATCCCGCGGCGGAGGAGCTGATCGACGACCTCCTCAGCGACGATGGCGGCGAGGATGGCGACCCCGATCCGGACCCGACCGGCACCGACGATCCGCCTGACGAACCGGACGAGCCGACCGGCCCCGTCGTCATCCCCCAGGCGGACGCGCCCGACCCGGACGACACGCCACTACCGGTCGACAGCGACTATCGCATCATCACGCTCGACAACGGGCTCACGGTGATGCTGCGGAGCAACGACAGCCCCGGCGGATCGCTCCATGTCCGTCTCGTGGTCAACGCCGGTTCGGTCCAGCAGCCGGTCGGCAACGACGGCAGCGCCCACTTCCTCGAGCACATGCTGTTCAACGGCACCGAGCAGTTCCCCGCGAACGAGCTGACCGCGCAGCTCCAACGGCTCGGCGTCAGCTTCGGTGCCCATGTCAACGCCTACACGAGCTACGACGAGACGGTGTACTTCCTGACCGCGAGCCTGTTCGACTCGCAGGCCCCGGAGATCGCACTCGACGTCCTCGCCGAGTGGGCGGACAAGGCGACGATCGAGCCGTCGCAGGTGGAACTCGAGATCGGCGTGGTTCGAGACGAACTGCGTCAGGGCCGCGAGTCGGTCGACGGCATCCTCTTCACACAGTTCGAGGAGATCTACACCCTCGGCACGGACTACGAAGGCCACATCGTGGTCGGCGAGCCCGAGCTCGTCGAGGCAACCGGGTCCGAGACGCTTCGGGCCTACTACGACACCTGGTACCGGCCGGACAACATGGCGGTCATCGCCGTCGGCGACCTGCCGCTCGACCGGCTCGAGCAGGAGGTCCGTGAGCGCTTCGAGGGGCTCGGCGCACGCGGCGACTCACCGTCGCGGACCGACGTCGAGGTCCCGCTCTCGCCCGAACCGCGCACCGACGTCATCACCCACCCGGACAACGCCAACGACAACCTGTCCTACGACATCCCCCTCCCCGTCTGGGACCTGGACACGACCGGCGGCGAGCGCATGACACTGATCGAGACGGCCGTCGCGCTCATGCTCGGCACCCGCCTCGAGGAAGCGTTCCAACGAGGTGAGATCGACGCCGACTTCGAGCCGTTCCTCAACTCGTTCGCGATCAACCGCGGGCTTCGGTACTACGGCACGAACCTCCAGGGCCCCGATCTCGCCGTCCTCCTCGACCAGTTCCAGTCGCAGCTCCTCACCGCGGCACTCACCGGCTTCAGCGAGGACGACGCCTCGCGGGCGAGGGCACAGATCATCGCGGCGCTCGACGACGAGCTCGCAACCCTCGCGTCGACCCAGGACGGGCAGTACGCCAACGAACTCATGGTCGCCTTCCTGGAGGGCGGCAGCCTGGACGGCGCGGACAACCGGATCCGTCGCCAACGAGACGTGGTCGAGTCCCTCACCGCCGAGGAGCTGACGGACTTCTGGCGTTGGATCCTCAGCGCGTCGGGCCCGATCGTGATCGCGGTCGGCTCGGACGAGGCATCGGTCCCGACGGCGGACGAGATGCTCACGATCCTCGAGGAGGCCCAGCCGGCCGAGGCCGCGGGAGAAACCGAGTCCATCGACGAACTCATGGCGCGGCCCGAGCCGGCGGAGATCGTCGACGAGGACGTCATCCGCACCCTCAACGGCGATGTCACGGTGTGGTCGTTCGCCAACGGCGCCCAGGTCACCCATCAGGAGACGCAGATTTCCGCGGGCCAGTTCAGCGTCTGGATGGAGTCCGACGGCGGGTGGAGCACACTGGACGATCCCGACGCGTCCATCGCCGGTGCCGCGGTGAGCGCGGTCGCCCAGAGCGGCGTCGGGCCACACGACCCCTCCACCGTCGCCCGCTACCTCGAACCGCTCGAAATCGGCGTCAGCTTCGCGATCGAAGATATCTACGAGGGCGCGTACGGATCCGCGGCGACGAGCGATGCCGAGGAGCTGTTCGCGCTCATACATCTGACCATGACCGAGCCGCGCATCGACGACGTCGCGCTCCGATCCGTCGGCCGTCAGGGCGAGACGGCGCTGGAGTTCCTCGCGACCAATCCGGACGTCCAGGCGAACGAGCGCCTGCTCGCGCTCGCGAACGACGAGGATCCCCGAGTCAGCAGCTATCTGACCCAGAGCGAGATCGACGCGCTCGACGCGGACGAGCTCCTGGAGATCTTCTCGAACCGCTTCGGCACCGTCGACGATCTGGGGGTGGCGATCGTCGGCGACATCGACGCGGAGGCGGCCCGCAACCTGGCGACGCGCTATGTCGGCACCCTTCCTGCCGGCGACGCGGATCAGTGGGTCGACCTCGGCATCGAATCGCCCACGGACGCGGCGTATGACGAGATCGAGCTGAACGACGGCACCGCCAACGGGGGCATCACCCGCTTCGACCTCGTCGAGGGCCAGTTCGACGCCGAGACGCAGGTCGCGGCGGCCATCCTCTCGACGATCATCACCAACCGGATCACCGATGTGATCCGCGAGGAGCTGGGCGCGAGCTACGGCGGCAGCGGCTCGGTGTTCGTGGAGTACGGCGGGCCGGGCGGTGTCGGGTCCTTCATCCAGGTCGACGGCGATCCCGCTCGGCTCGACGAGATCGACGCTGCACTCGACACGATGCTGCTCGACCTCAGCACGGCCGGGCCGACCACCGACGAGTTCGAACGGGCGTTCACCGTGCTCGAGAACGAGTACAGCTTCATCAACAACGGCCTCTTTCTCGACGTGAACCTCAACCGCGTGCGCTTCCCGGACGCAGATCTCCTCCTGCCGGACGATCAGTTCGACATCCTGTACTCGATCACGCCGACCGACGTTCGGCGGCTGGCCGAGTCGCTCTACGGCGACGCTGCGTCGGTCGAGGTCCGACGGGTCCTGCCCTAGATCGTCGGTTGCGCGACAACGTGGCATAGTCGACGCCGTGCACGTCCACGTCGTCGACCATCCCCTCGCCGCGGTGGCGCTCAGTCGCCTCCGCGACGAGCACACCGACCGGCCCGCTTTCCGGGCCACACTGCGCGAGCTCAGCCGCCATCTCACGTATGAGGCGACGCGTGATCTGCCGGTACGAACCGTCGACATCATCACGCCGATGGGACCGGCCGATGGCAC